>JAAELY010000545.1 GCA_024226335.1 bacterium | reverse complement strand
GAACTCAATGGCGCGATCGTCGGGCAGGTCGCGTTCTCGCCAGCCCTGGCACCAGGTGGTGTTCCCGGCTGGTACGCGCTGGGGCCGGTTGCCGTTCTTCCGGCTCTTCAACGGGGTGGCATAGGTTCGACGCTAGTGCGCTCCGGACTGAAAGTGATTTCGGAGATCGGTGCGGTTGGTTGCATCCTCACGGGGGACCCCGCGTACTATCGTCGGTTTGGCTTCGTGCAATCACCGGAGAGTGCTCCGCCGGGCGAGCCATCGGAATTCTTCATGGTAAAGCTGCTTCGTGGTCAACTTCCGTTAGGCTCAATCCACTTCCACGAGGCGTTTGGCAGCGCCGCCCAAGCCGATGAAGCAGACGTTGAGTAGCCTGGTTCCAATTGCCGCTGTACCATTGTCCATCAACCTTTACAGGCTCGGCGATCTCGGCGGCGCTACTCAGCGCCGGTTATTGCCGATCCGTTATGCGGCAGTGGACTGTGTATAGCCATGTTCTCATTTTGGGGTGTGGTCGGAGCGGCACGTCGATCTTCAGCGAGCTCTTCGAGCATCTTGGTGCATATACCTACTACAGCGAACCATCGTTCGCCGACGTCGCCGCACTATCCTTCTCGACACCGGTTGCCATCAAGGTGCCCAAGGAGTGCGACGAGTTTCAGTCGACACCTGGGCTTTCTTTCCCCCTCGATGCGATGCTGGCGTTGTTGCCGAAGCCGGTGAAGATCTATTGGCAAGTACGGCATCCACTCGACGCAATCGCATCGCTCCGAGTCGGAATTGCAGACAACTGGGGGCATCACCCACGGCCACCGGACTGGAAGAACTGGTTGAAACGCTCAGTTGTCGAGCGCTGCGCTCACCACTGGAGTTACATCAATTCGGTTGGATACGGCCAGGTAAGCGATCTGGTCGAGGTCTGCCAATTCGAAGAGATGCTCACAAACCCGCGTGACTTCGCGGCGAGGATTTGTGCCGACGTTGGAGCAGATCGAGCCGCTAATGCTACCGGGATCGCTACCTGGTCTGAGAGAGTTCAGGATACGAATAACGAGAATTTCAAAGAGGCCAAGACCTCTCGATATTACTCGCGCCCGGATCATATTCACCGGCTCGGGCGATGGAAGGAGAACCTTGGGAATGATGAGCTTCGCCAGATTGTGCCCATCGTTCGTAGTGGAGCCGGCGCATTCGGGTATCTTCTGCCTGATGAAGGTGTCTTCGAGCCCCAAGTTTGAATCTGCAATGGATTTCCCGCTTTCATGAGCAGTCCAACGGTCATGGCGGTACACAAGTCTACGGGCCACTCTTTCAGTAAAGCCGTGTCGGGCGGAATCGAACTCGTTGCTGGGTTGGGAGTAGCCGGGGACGCGCATTGTGGGGCTCGAGTTCAGCATCAGTCCCGTGTCAGCGTCGATCCATCCCAGCCGAATCTTCGTCAGGTCCACTTGATGCACGCAGAGCTGCACTCCGAACTCGGCCTTCAAGGTCATGTGGTGAAACCCGGAGATCTCGGGGAGAACATCACCACGCGAGGCGTCGACCTCCTGAACCTGCCAACGGGCGCCGTGCTCAAGCTCGGCTCTGATGCCCTCGTTGCCGTCACGGGTCTTCGGAACCCCTGCCTGCAGATCGAGAGGTATCAGGTGGGGTTGCTGAAACACGTCCTGTCCAAAGACGCAACCGGCATCGTGGTACGGAAGGCCGGAGTAATGGGTGTAGTTTTGATTGGGGGTGTCGTGCATGCCGGTGATGCGATTGCGATCGGAGTGCCGCCCGGACCGCCACACCCGCTGGGACCCGTCTAGTTCACATCGACCTGCGATGGCGCATTTGAGAGACGAGGAGGGACACGAAATGGCTGACACCGAGACGCGCACCGACTCCCGGGCTTCGGGCCCATCCGCCTTCGTCATGCTGGCTGTAGCGGCCGTAGTCATCGGTTTGGCCGGGTTCATCTTCCTGATGGCTCCGCGGTTGGAGTGGACGCTCGGTTGGATCTACGTGGGGATCATCGTGGCGACCTATATTGTCAACCTGGTGTGCGTGTTGCTCTGGAACCCCGAGCTGATCCGACGCCGTGCCCGCCTGGGTGCGGGCAAGGGGACGAAGTCCTGGGATGTGGTGTGGTTGTTGCTGTTCGGTCCCGCGGTGATCGCAGTCTATATCGTCGCAGTACAGGATCTGCGCAGTGGAGAGGCCAGCGCGCCAGGGGTCGAGTGGCTGCTGGGCCTCGCCTTCTTCGTCCCCGGATGGGCCCTGGCCATCTGGTCCATGGTCGTGAATCCGTTCTTTGAAAAGACGGTGCGCATCCAGACGGAACAAGGGCATCACGTGATCGACACCGGGCCCTACGCCTATATGCGCCACCCCGGCTACGTGGGTTTCGCGGCCTGGATGATCTCGACGCCGCTCATGCTCGGGTCGACCTCGTCTTTCGTTCCGGCCATGCTCGCGGTCCTCTTGCTCGTGATTCGCACGGCGCTCGAGGATCGCACGCTTCGTGCCGAACTCCCCGGCTACGCAGAGTACGCGGCCCGGGTTCGCTTCCGTTTGGTCCCAGGCGTCTGGTAGACGCTGTCGTGTCTCGGATTCCGCGGTGGGCGAATCCTGGACCGGCGAGCTACTTCCCCGTCTTCTCCCAGACCGAAACGTGGGATTTGCTCTCGTCGCTGGAAGGCTCGCGGTTCCAGTCGGCCCAGCGTTCTCGCAGAGTCAGGCCGGCGAGGCGCGCCATCAGGTCGAGTTCCGAGGGCCAGACGTAACGGTAGGGCGCCGAGAAGGTCCGGAGGGCGCCGTCGTCGACCCAGTAGTGGTGCGAGTACAGGATCTGGCCCGCGAAATCGGTGTACTCGTCGAAGCCGAGGTGGGTGCGACCCACATCGAACGCTCGCACGCGTTCTCCCGGCGGCACACGACGCAGTTCGGGGATGAAGACTTCGATGACGAAGCATCCGCCGGGTTCGAGGGAGTCGGCCGCGTTCTGGAAGCAGGCCACCTGCTCGTCCTGCGTGATCAGATTGGTGATCGTATTGAACGCCAGGTAGACGAGCTGGAAACTGCCTTCGACCCGTGTTCGTGCGATGTCCCCGGCCGTGACCGCGACCCGCTCCGAACCCGGTTTTGCGCGGAGCTGTTCGAGCATCGGCTCGGAGATGTCGATACCGTGCACGGGTACGCCGCGTTCGCTGAGCGGCAGAGCGATTCGTCCGGTGCCGACTCCGAACTCGAGAGCGGCACCGCCGCCGGCCAGTTCCTCGAGGAAGTCGACCGCCGGAGTGAGCACCTCGGGTCGGTACATATGGGGCGAGTCCTCGTCGTAGCGTGCAGCAATCTTTTCGTCGAACCGGACCTCGGTCACGCTTACATCCTTGTTTCGACCGCTTGGGTCGTCTGCCGGAACATCGATCTCGCCCGGAAGGCTAGCAGGATCGTCTCGCTGCACCATTCGCTGCTTTCATACTCCATCTGGTCCGCTACCGAATCGAGGCGGTCGACAGGGTATAGTGGATCGCCAGAAGTCAGGGGCGGTTCGACGAAGGGCCACCGATCGACGGGAACTCGGCAGAAAGGCGGCGAGAATTCATGATGTCCGTACACGAGACGGCCGGCCACGGCTCGCTGGCCATCTTCGTAGTGTTCGGTGTGATTCCGCTTCTCATCGTAGTGGCCGCGCTCACCTTCGACGGTCGTCCCCATCATCAGGAGATCGCCGTTGAAGCGCTCTCAGCTGGCAATCCACTCGGCGGTACCCCGTTGCGGATCCTCATCGATCAGGGCGCCACGTGCGATGGAGACGCGTACGATCTTACGGCCGACAGCAGAGGGGTCGCGGGAGTATCGCATGCCGCCAGACTCGGAGTTCTCACGGATCGCGAGCAATCGGTCTCGGTCTGCTTTCCCGATGAGGACGAGTGGGTCCTCGCGTGGTCGAGTCATCACGAGTCGGCGCGAGCGAACCTCTCGATTACATGTGATGTGATGGATGTGAGCGCTCCAAGGTGCGAAGCCAAGTTCGAGAAATGAGCGTCTTCGATTCCTGGGGATGATTCGCGCCGCTGCCTGCGCCTGATTGTCGCTCCGTTCGAACGCGATGAGTATTAGAACCGGTCAAACATCGTAGCGGAAGCAACTGGTCAGGTGATCGTTGACCAGTCCCATGGACTGCATATAGGCATAACAGATCGTCGAGCCCACGAACTTGAAGCCGCGCTTCTTCAGATCGCGGCTCATCTGTTCGCTCTGCTGGGTCTTGGCCGGAACATCGCCCTGGCGGCGGAAGCGGTTCTTCTTGGGTTCGCCGTCGACGAAGCGCCAGATGTACGCATCGAAACTCCCAAACTCTTTTTGGACCTTCAGGAACGCCCGCGCGTTCAGTACCGCGGATTCCACCTTCAGGCGGTTGCGCACGATTCCTTCGTTCAGCAGCAGCCTGGCGCGTCGTTCTTTGGAGAAGCGTGCGATCCTTGCGGGATCGAAGTCGGCGAAAGCCTTTCGGTAGTTCTCGCGCTTCTTCAAGATCGTGATCCAGGACAGTCCGGCCTGTGCTCCTTCGAGGATCAGGAACTCGAAGAGCGTGCGGTCATCGTGAGTCGGCACTCCCCATTCCCGGTCGTGGTAGTCCAGATAGAGCGGATCCGAACCCGCCCAGGCACAGCGCTTCTCGTCCTTCACGCCAGGCAGTTGCGCGCGAGTCGTTCGCAGTTGACGCGCGATCCGATGTGCGCGAGCAGCAGATAGCTGCCTGCGATCTTGCGGTGCACGAAGAGCAGTTCGGCGGGTGGCTGCGGGAGTCCGCGCTCCGTGTACGCCTGCAAGCCCAGTTCGCGGACGCGGCGTGGCAGATCCGAATCGCCGAAGTCGTAGATTCCCTTGCCCCGCAGGGGTTCGGCCACCTGTTCGCATAGATCGACGAAGGCCGCGCGCGCGTCGACGCCCTCGTCTCCGCGCAGGAAGCCGATCTGCTCGCCGATCTGAACTGCCTTTGGGCCGTCGCGTTCGATCGTCGCCAGGACCAGTTCGCGATAGGCGTCGGTGAATTCACTCGAGAGTCGGCGCACGGCGCCGAAGTCGAGCAGGGCCACGCGCTCGTGCTTGGGCTCGTACAGATAGTTGCCGAAATTCGGATCCGTCTGCATCAGGCGGAAATCGAAAAGCTCCTGGAAGACGAGACGCAGGAGTCGCTCGCCGATGCGATCGCGGCGTTCGCGCGTGTGCTCGGGGGAGCGCAGGTCTTCGATCGGCAGAGCGCGCACGCGTTCGCTGGTCAAGAGTCTCTGTGTCGACAGATCGGCGTGCACGCGCGGTACGAGTACGCTCGGATCGTCACCGACCAGCGCGCGATAGGCTTCGGTGTTCTCGGCCTCGCGCTTGTAGTCGGCCTCTTCTCTCAGGCCGCGTTTGAGTTCAGGAACCAGCGCATCCACGTCGATTGCAGCCGGAATCAGGCGCAGCATGCGCAGACTCAGCGCCAGGTTGTCGACGTCGCTGTCGATACTCTTCTCGACGCCGGGGTACTGCAGCTTCACGACTATGTCGCGGCCGTCCGCGGACTCGGCTGCGTGTACTTGTCCGATCGAAGCGGCCGCCAGGGGCTCGAAGTCGAACTCGGCGAAGTGTTTGTCCCAGTCGCGTCCGAGTTCGTTTACGAGTACCTCACGCACCTGTGTTTCTGGCATGAAGTGCGCCTGGTTTTGCAGACCTGCCAGGATCTCCTGCAGTCGCGCGGGCAATACATCGTCGCCCTGAAGCGAGAGGAGCTGGCCCAGCTTCATGGCGGCGCCCCGCAGATCGGCCAGGGTATCGACGAGTCGTTCGGCGTTCGCCTTGGTCAACAGGACGGAGGTGTCCTCTTCCCCGGATCCCGTCGCGCGGCGCAGGACTTCGAGTGCGGATTCGCCCGCCATGCCCGCGAGCATCGAACCCAGCTTCGCAATGCGCTCCGCACGTCCTTCGGGCACGCGAGCCGAGCGCCGCTTCCTGTCGTCCGTTGCGCCCATTCGTTCCGCTAGCGCCCCTTGAAGACCGGTGCGCGCTTTTCGAGGAGTGCCTGAATGCCCTCCTTGGAGTCCTCGGTCTCGATCGTGCGCGATTGTGCGTGTGCCTCGTGCTCGGCCGCAGTGCGCGGATCCCAATCGATGCCGCGGTACAGCGAGCGCTTGGTCCAGCGCACGGCGATCGGCGCCGCACTCGCGATCTCTCGCGCCAGTTCCCGCGACTTCTCGAGCACTTCGTCACCCGCTACGGCGTAGTTTGCAAGTCCCTGCTCGGCGGCTTCGCTGCCTTCGATGATGCGTCCGGCGAAGAGCAGTTCTGCAGCGCGCGGCAGGCCCACGAGTCGCGGCAGGATGTAGGTGCAGGCCATGCCCGGATGCAGACCCAGGCGGGTGAAGTTGGCGCCGTACTTGGAATCGCGGTTTGCCACACGGATATCGCAGACGATTGCGAGTCCGAGCCCACCGCCGATTGCGTGCCCCTGCATCGCGGCAATCGTGGGAACTTCGATGTCCAGGATCGAAAGGAAGGGGGAGTACATGGCGAAGGAGCGTTCATTGGGAGAGCGAAACTCCGCGGCGCTCCCGTCATCGCGTTGCACCCCGCTCTTGAAATCCGCACCGGCGCAGAAGCTCTTTCCTCGACCGGTGATGATCACGCAGCGCACATCGGGGTCCTGGCGAACTCGCTCGACGCTTTCGCGCAGACCTTCCAGGACGTCATTGGTCATGCTGTTGCGGTTTTCCGGCCGGTTCAGCGTGATCTCGGCGATATGGTCTTTGGCTTCGAAAAGGACGGCGGGTTCGCTCATCGGGCTTCCTTCGCTAGTTCGGTCAGCAGGTCCATGGTTCGCTCGCTGCGTCCGTTGATCGGAACGATGGCTGCATTCAGGTCGGTGACGCCGATATCGCGCAAATGCATCAAACGTGATCTGACCTGTTCGGCCGTGCCCATGATCGCGACGTCGGCAGGTCCCTGCGCGCCTTCGCGATCGAGCATGGCGCGGTAGGAGGGCAGTTGACCGTAGATCTGCAGTGTGCGGTTTACCGCTTCTCCCGCGGCGTCGACGTCATCGGTCACCACGACCGGGAAGCCCGCGACGATGCGCGGTCCGGGTCGGCCCGCTTCCTGGGCTGCCTTGGAAATCGTCGGGATGATGTGACTCTCGAGCGTCCGGGGTCCTGTCATCCAGGTGATCGTTCCGTCGGAGAGTCTCCCCGCCAGACGCAGCATCTGCGGTCCGAGCGCCGCGACCAGAAGCGATACCGCAGGTGCGTTTGCCACCTGAAGCGCCCCCGAAACCCGGTACTCCTCACCTTTGAACTGCACGCCTTCGCCGTGCAATAGCGGGGACAGGACTTCGAGGTACTCGCGCATATGGCGCGCCGGTCGCGCGTAGGACATGCCAAACATGTCTTCGATCACGATCTTGTGCGACAACCCGATGCCCAGAACGAAGCGTCCCCCCGAGGCGGCCTGCGCGGTCAGGGCCTGCTGGGCCATGGCCATCGGGTGGCGCGGGTAGGTCGGCACGACACCCGTGCCCAGTTCGATGTGGTTCGTCTCGTGTCCCGCCACGGTCAGGGCCCCAATCGCGTCGAGTCCGAAGATATTGGGCATCCAGAGTGCCTGGAAACCGTCGGCTTCCGCACGCCGGGCCTCTCCGAGAAGCAGATCGATTCGCCCGTCTGCGCCTGCGCCGATCCCGATTTTCATGCCTTCCTCCGCCCGGTTCCAGCCGGGTTCTCCGATCTTACTCCCCCAGCAGTCCGGGTGCCTGAGTCGGTTGCAAGTGTCTGAAAAAGCGCGTGATTCCCGACCTCTCGAGAGTCCTGGTTCTTGGGATATGACTGTCAGTATCATTTGTATACTGGTGTCGATTTCCGTAGAGTCGGTCTCGAAGTATGACTTCGAAACCCACCAAGACTCCTCCGGTTACGGAGGATGCCGACGGGCTGGAGGAATCGGGTCCGCTCTTCGACCCGGTCGGGCGCGCGCTCGACTTGATCGGTGAACGCTGGACCCTGGTTCTGGTGAGCCATCTTCTCGGGGGCGCGCGGGGCTTTCAGGAGTTGCGCGAACGCACCGGCATCGGCCCGCGCAGTCTCAGCACGCGCCTTCGTCAGCTCGCCGAGCGCGAGCTGGTGGAGTCGGTCCCCCAGGGCAATCGTTCCCTCTACGCCC
The DNA here is from genome assembly GCA_024226335.1 of bacterium. Taxonomy (NCBI): domain Bacteria; species bacterium. The sequence goes on along the minus strand of JAAELY010000545.1, from coordinate 107,985 downwards.
TGACACCGCGCGGTCATTCACTGGAGCCGCTGATTCGCGAGATGGCGCTGTGGTGGGTGCAGAACTTCATGAAGGGCTCCGGTCCGTTTCGCGAGACCACGGCTGCGACCGTCGTCGAGTCTCTGCCTTTCCTGCTACGCGAGGAGCGCGCGCGGGACGCACGCATCACCTACGAGCTGCGCCTGAAAGGGAAGGGCGGCGGCGTCTGGACGGTGACGATCAATGACGGCGCCTGCCGGGTGAACGAGGGTTTCGCCGAGCGCGCGAACGTCCGCTACACGGCCGATGCGCGCGACTGGACGCTACTGGCCATTGGCTTGATCGATGACCGTGAAGCTTTCAGCGATGGCCGACTGACCAAGGATGGTCAGGGCGGTTCGATCGCATGGTATTTCCACCAACCCTATACGCCTTCGCGTAAACCAACAGGAGACTAGAAATGATCTCATTCGGACTAACGGAGGAGCAGGAGCTCATCCGAGACACCGTCCGCGAGTTCGCGCAGTCCGAGCTGCGCGAGATCGCGCGCGATTGCGACGAGAAATCCGAGCTGCCGCAGGACCTGCTCGACAAGACCTGGGAGCTGGGCCTGGTCAACGGCGGAATCCCCGAAGAGTTCGGTGGTGGCGGCATCGGCCGTTCCCCGATCACCAACGCATTGGTGCTCGAAGAACTGGGCTGGGGAGACGTTCCGCTGGCGACGGCTGCCATGGCACCGAGCCTGTTCATTCAGCCACTGATCGATTTCGGTACCGATGAGCAGAAGAAGGAATTCCTTCCGCTGTTCACGACCTCCGAATTCCACACGGCTTCACTGGCTCTGCACGAGCCGAACTTCACGTTCGACGTAACCAATATGCAGACGACCGCCGAGCCCAAGGGCGATACCTTCGTGCTCACCGGCAAGAAGCGCTTCGTTCCGTTGGGAGATCGCGCCAGCCACTTCCTGGTGGTTGCGCGCAGTGGACGCGAAGGGATTCAGGGTCTGGACGCCTTCATTGTTCCGCGCGATGCATCGGGCCTGACGATCAGCTGTGCTTCCGAGAAGACACTCGGATTCCAGGCCGTACCCATGGCCACGATCGAACTCGAAAAGGTCGAAGTGCCCAAGGGCCTGCGACTCGGTGGTGACGGCGGTATCGACGCCGCGCGCCTCGTGAACATGCTTCGCCTCGGCACTTCGGCGCTCGCGCTGGGTCTGGCTCGCGGCATGATGGAACTGGCGATCCCCTACGCCCAGGAGCGTGTTGCTTTCAGTCAGCCGATCGGCCAGAAGCAGGTCATTGCCTTCATGCTCGCCGATATGCACATCGAGGTGAACTCGATGCGCAATCTGATCTGGAAGGCGGCGAGTCAGCTCGAGCAGGGTGTCGATGCCACGCGTATGACGACGCTGGCACAGACCTACACCCGTCGAGAAGCCATGAAGGTGGCGGACAACGGTCTACAGGTCTTCGGCGGCCATGGGTTCATTCGCGACTACCCCGTCGAAATGTGGTATCGCAACGCGCGCGCGCTTACGGTCACCGAAGCCGTAACGGCGCTCTAGGTTCAGGAGAAAGAAAATGATTGATTTCTCACTTTCCAAAGCTGATCAGGCGGTTCTCGACGCAGTGCGCGAGCAGGCGCTGATCTGTCGCAAGTATGCACGCTATTACGACGATCACGAGGAAGAGTTCGCACCCGACGAACTCGAAGAAGCCAAGTCCACTTCTGACCCGTACTCCCTGTACGAGCATAATGACTACAACACCAGCCTGGGTTGCCTGGCGATGCTGGTTTCCGCGGGTCAGACCTGGGGCGACTACACCGTGCGCATGCGCCGGGGTAGCGGTGCGCTGGGCAACGCCGCCCTGCGGGCCTCGGGCACCGACGAGCAGCAGGCGCGTTGGAACGGTACGACCCTGGCAATGGCGATCACCGAGCCCGGTTGCGGCTCCGACTCGAAGGCGGTGCAGACCACCGCTGTGCTCGATGGTGACGAGTGGGTGCTCAACGGAGAGAAGATCTTCGTGACCACCGGTTGTCGTTGTGAGGGCGTGGTGGTCTGGGCGACGATCGACAAGAGCGCGGGCCGCGGCGGTATCAAGAGTTTCGTCGTCATGAAGGACACCCCGGGTTTCGAGGTGACCCACAAGGAGAAGAAGCTGGGCATCCGCGCCGATGACACGGCAGCCATGGTCTTCAAGGACTGTCGTATTCCTCGTGACTACCTTCTGGGTGGCAATGAGGACGTGGTGTCCAAGGGCGGTGGCGGCTTCAAGGGCGTCATGAAGACCTTCAACATGACGCGTCCCGGTGTTGCAGCGATCGGTCTGGGCATGGCTCAGGCGGCGCTCGATTTCACCAAGGACGTACTCGCGCAAGAGGACGTCGAGATCGACTGGGTTGCCGGCCAGCACTCGCGCTCCGCAATCCAGCAGGAGCTGATCGAGATCGAGGCCGACGTCGAGGTCGGCATGCTCAATACTCTGCAGGCGGTCTGGATGTCGGGTGAAGGCAAGGCAAACAACACCGAGGCGTCGATCTCCAAGGCCAAGGGTGGAGAGGTCTCGCGCACCGCGACTCAGCGTTGTCTCGAGATCCTGGGAAGCCTGGGCATCTCGCACGACTACCTGTTGGAGAAGTGGTTCCGCGATACGCGAATCACCGACATCTACGAGGGTACCGGTCAGATCCAGCGTCTGATCATCGCCCGCGAGATTCTGGGCTATTCCTCGGCCCAGCTCAGTTAGGACCGAACACCACAGGAACGCGAGACCCGGCGACGGCGCAAAATGCCGTTTCCGGGTCTCGTTATTTCAGCTGCTGATTGCCGGCGCGGTCGATCGACTGCGCAACCCGCCTCAGGCAGGTCAGGGTCGAAGCGCGAGCGGCCACAGGTAGTAAAAACCCGCTGACAGCCCGGTGGACTTCCAGGGCCACAGGTTCACATTCAGTTCTACGGGGCCTCCGGGAAGCCGGCTGTAGATATTGTCCTTGGTTCGATTCGCCCGGTGGTACATCACGACCTGCGATTCCTCGATACCGGCCAGCTCTTCCAGTGCCTCGACTGCGTCTTCCAGGTAGCCGATCTCGTCGATCAATCCGACGGCCAGCGCCTGGTTCGCCGTGTAGATGCGTCCGTCCGCCAGCTTTTCGACTTCGGCCCGATCGAGTTTGGGCCGGCCCGTATCCACGACCTCGGTGAAACGTCGGTACAGATCGTCGATCACGGCTTCGATCTGCGCGCGTTCATCGGCGCGCATGTTTCGCACACTCGATCCGGTGTCCTTGAAGGCACCGCTGGTGAACGACTGGTCCTTGACTCCGTAACGCGACATCAATTCCGAGAAATTGAGACCGGGCATGATCACGCCGATCGATCCCGTGATCGAGGTCGGATGTGCGATGACTTCATCTGTCGCCATGGCTACGTAGTAGCCCCCGGAAGCCGCCATGCCGTTGAAGTAGGCGACCAGCGGCTTCTCCGTCTCTCTGGCCCAACTCGTCAGCTCGTGGTAGACGGTCTCGCTCGCTGAGACGGTTCCGCCCGGACTGTTGATGCGCAGCAGCAGACCCGCCACATCGTCATCGTCTGCGGCGTAGTCGAGCCATGATCGCAGCTCCGAAACCGGACTCGGGGTAGGACGCAAGCCGATCGGGTTGCTGGTCGGCTGGTCGCTGATCAGCCCGGTCAGCTCGATCAATGCGAGCTTGGGCCCGTCCTCGCCGAGTACGGTCGATTCTTCGACTTCTCCGGCGGCGCCCAATGCGCCCAGGTCGACCGGTGCGTAGATGATGCAGCCGCTCAGCAGGAGTGCAGCCGATGAGATTGCGATCCGCCAGATGAGCATTGGAAACCTCCTGATAAATGACACCCGAAGTCTATCCACTCTCTCCGCCCCGCGCGAAGGTTCTGCTCGAAACGGAGCGGACGCTGTGGGCGGGACCGTCGCCAGAAGTTACCTTCGCCTACCATGCCGGTCGATTCCAGCGAGATGGTGCGCACGCTTTCCGCCGATGGCGGCGTGGCGATCCGCGCGCTGGTCGGTACACCGCTGGTCGCCGAGGCGGCGCGCCGCCACGGGACCGCTCCGACCGCGAGTGCAGCACTGGGGCGCGCTCTCATGGGCTCGGTGTTGCTCGCCGCTGCGGCGGAGGATGACGAAACCCTGCAGCTTCAGTTTCGCGGTGACGGACCTCTGGGCCAGACGACCGCGATCGCAGACAACCAGGGGCGGGCTCGCGGCTACGTGCACGATCCCTCGGCACATCCGCCTCCGCGCGGGGGCAAGCTCGATGTGGGGGCTGCGGTCGGGAAAGGCGTGCTGGCCGTGGTGCGTTACCACCCATCGTGGCGCGAGCCGTACACCGGTATCGTCCCGATCGTGTCGGGCGAGGTTGCGGAAGATCTCGTCCACTATCTGCGCGAGAGTGAGCAGGTCCAGGCAGCACTGGCGCTCGGAGTGTTCGTGGGTGCGACCCATGAGATCGAGGCGGCCGGTGGCTTTCTCGTGCAAGCGCTTCCCGGCGCATCGGACGAGACGCTCAGCATTCTGGAAAACACGATTCGCGAGTTGCCCAGCGCCAGTGAGCTGGTCGGGGCCGGCGCCAGTGCCGATGACATGGTCGATCGATTGCTGTTCGGTATCGGTTCGGGAGAACGGCAGCGCAGCGCGCCGGTCTTTCACTGCGCCTGTGACCGCGATCGCGTTCTGAGTGCGGTCGTGCTCCTGGGTGCGAGTGAAGTTCGGGAAATCGCCCTGCAGGAGGGTGACCTCGAAGTGCGTTGCGAGTTCTGTGCGGAAATCTACGCCATCGACCCAGACGAAATCGGGTCGCTGATTCTGGATTCCTAGTTTGGACCGGCGTGAGCCAGGAGGCGCAACAGTGAGTCACGAACGGGCATCGGCCTTTCCGATCGAGAATCTGATTCCCCTGCTCGCAGGATTGACCTGGATCGTCTGGAGCAGTGAATCGGGCGCGCTTCGACTTCTGCTCGGGATCCTGCCCGGTAGCTTGTTATTGGGCGGTGCAGTTTCGGTTTACCTGCTGCCGGGGGATTTGCGCGCTCCCCAGTTGATTTCGTCGGGTGCATTGCTCGGCTTTTTCTGTGCATTTCCGCTGATCCTGATCGACGGGATCGGGGATGCACTCGCGCTCTCGACACTGGCAGCTGCCAGCTTCGTAGCGGCGGGTTGGACGGCGCATCGACGAGAGCCGCTTTTCCCGGGGGTGCCCGAACCACCACTCGATCTCACACTGGCGACCAAGGTGGGTCTCGATCAACTGGCCCTGGCCAGTATGTTCGTGCGCCGACAGGATGCACTCGGCGTTCGGGTCCCGCAGCACGCGGCGGAGATCGAGGCGGCGATGAGTTTCTTCTCAGAGCAAGGCTGGCTCGACAAGCCCGAGCAATACCACCGAGAACCCGACGCGCTCGAATCTCCCCGCTTGATCTCGCGGGATCTCCGCTGGGGCTACAGCTTCGAGGAACTCAGCTTCGACAGCGGATACGAGGTGCAGGAGGGCGAACCGGGACGAGATCGCTGGGGGAGCTACCGGGAGAATCGCACGGCGTACGCGCGGGTACTGCGCTCTGATCGGCCCGGCCCCTGGCTGATCTGTGTGCACGGCTACGGTATGGGCACGCCGCGCATCGATCTCGGTGCGTTTGAAGCCGCCCGCCTGCAACGCGATCACGGCTTGAATCTGATCTTTCCGGTTCTGCCTCTGCACGGTCCGCGCAAGATGGCGTTGCGCAGTGGCGACGGATACCTGAACGGCGACTTCATGAACACGATCCACGCGCATGCACAGGCTGCTTGGGACATTCGAAGGTTGATGAGTTGGATACGCAGCCAGGGTGCTACAGCGATCGGTGCCTACGGACTCTCGCTCGGCGGCGGGGTGACCGCACTCCTGGCGAGTCTGGAACGCGACCTCTCCTGTGCCATCCTGGGAATTCCCGCTGTTGATCTCGCGCGTGCCGTGCGTCGTCAGGTGTCGCCTGCGGCGCTTCGCGAAATGGTCAATGCGGGACTCGAGTGGGCCGACATCTCCGCGGTCCTGGGTGTGGTCAGTCCGGCGGCTCTACAACCAAGGATTCCCACGGAGCGGTGTTCCATGTTCGCGGGAACGGCCGATCACTTGATTCCGCCCGATCAGGTGCGCGATCTCTGGCTCCACTGGGAACAGCCGCGTATCGCCTGGTATGCGGGCAGCCACATCAGTTTCAACCGAGAACCCGAGGTCCGCTCACTGATCGACGATGTCTTGCGCGGGATCAGCCGCGAGGAGTGAGCTTCAAACGCTTCGGGAATCGTCGCACAGCTACACTTTCTTGCGTTGTCGCTTCGCGAAGGCCTCGCGGATGAACTCGGCTTGTTGCTCTTCGTGGATGCGATAGGAGCCCGTGGCCGGACTGGCGGATTCCTGAGCGCCGGTGTAGCGGATGCGCTTGCCCTTAGGCAAGGCTCTCAGGAGGCGCTCGTGGACGAACGACCAGTACCCCATGTTCCAGGGTTCTTCCTGAACCCAGATGACGTCCCGCGCCGAATAACGCGACAGCACATGCTCAATTTCGTCGAACGGAAATGGATTGAGTTGCTCGACGCGTATGAGCGCGACGTCTTCGAAACCGGAATCTTCGCGTGCGGTCAGGAGTGAGTAGAACACCTTGCCGGTGCACAGGACCACGCGCCGTGTTTCCTGAGGGTCCCGTCCGCCCGGTTCGTACGCCGGGTCGTCGATCACACGACTGAAGCTTCCGTGAGTGAATTCCTCGGCTTTGGATGACGCGGCCGGGTGGCGCAGAAGACTCTTGGGAGACATTACGATCAGCGGTTTGCGAATGCTCCGATGAATCTGTCGGCGCAGCGCGTGGAAGTACTGTGCCGGTGTAGTCAGATTCACTACCTGGATATTGTCCTCTGCGCAGAGTTGCAGGAAGCGCTCGGGGCGCGCACTGGAGTGCTCCGGCCCCTGACCTTCGTATCCGTGTGGGAGCAGCATGACCAGTCCGCTGGAGCGACTCCACTTCTTTTCGCCACTCGCGATGAACTGATCGATGATGGGCTGCGCGGTATTCGCGAAGTCTCCGAACTGGGCTTCCCAGACGACGAGGCGGCCCGGGTCGACCGTGCTATAGCCGTATTCGAAACCGAGTACCGCCGCCTCGGAGAGCATGCTGTTGCAGATGATGAAGCGGGCCTTGTTCGCCGCCAGCTTCTTGATCGAGAGGTGGTGGTCGCCGTTTTCCACATCGTGTACGACTGCGTGACGGTGTCCGAAGGTTCCGCGCTCCGCATCCTGTCCGGTCAAACGGATGGTGGTGCCTTCCATCAGAAGCGAACCGAATGCCAGAGCCTCACCCGCTCCCCAATCGATTCCGCGGCCCGCTGCGATCGCTTCACTGCGCTGTAAGAGCATCTTCTTGATTTTTGGATGCGGAGTGAAACCCTCTGGAAAACTCGAAAGTGCCTTGCCCACCGAGTCGACGACTTCACGGGAAACCTGGGTGGGCCCTTCCACGGGTTCGGCATCCTGCTCCAGAGCAGACCAGAGACCGTGGTAACCCTCTGAACCCTCCAGTTGCACGTGGATTGAACTCTCCTCTTGAGCATTCTCGAGTCGCTGGTTCTGTTCTTCTTCCAGTTTCTCGACACTGCTCTGATCCACCACGCCATCCCGCATCAGGCGATCGGTGTAGGTCCTGGCGATCGTCGGGTGTTTCCTGATCTGCTGGTACAGAAGGGGCTGCGTGTACGAAGGATCGTCGCCTTCATTGTGTCCATGGCGCCGGTAGCAGACCATGTCGATGATCACGTCTTCGCGGAATCGCTGTCGGAATTCGATCGCCAGCTTGGCGGCATGCACACAGGCTTCCGGATCGTCGGCATTCACGTGGAAGACCGGTGCCTGAATCACCTTGGCCATGTCGGAGGGATGGCGGGTGAAACGGTAGTCTTCCGGGAGGGTCGTGAAGCCGATCTGGTTGTTCACGATCAAGTGGACCGTGCCACCGGTCCAGAAGTTGTCGAGTTCGGACAGGGCGAGCGTCTCGGGTACGATCCCCTGGCCCGTGAACGCGGAATCGCCGTGGATCTGGACCGGGATCACGCTCTTGCGCTCGGTATCGCCGCGGAAGTTCTGCTTCGCGCGGACCATCCCCTCGGCGACGGGATTGATCCATTCCAGGTGGCTCGGATTGGGACAAAGCGACAGGTGGATCCCGCGACCGCAGCGCGTGCGCCGATCGGTCGAGTAACTGCGGTGGTACTTCACGTCTCCCGCGCCCTGGGCGTTGGCCGGCATGAGAGAGGCCTGGAAGTCGGCCATGATCGCGCGATAAGGCATGCCCATGGTGTGGGCCATGACGTTGAGCCGGCCGCGATGCGCCATGGCAATGACGACTTCTTCGCAACCCAGCTCACAGCCGTCTTCGATGATCGTGTCGAGTACGGCAATCAGGGATTCTCCACCCTCCAGGGAGAAGCGCTTCTGCCCCAGGAACCGCTTGTGCAGGAATTGCTCGAAGCGCTCCGCGTTGACGACCTGGCTGAGCAGTCGACGTCGCTCCTCGTTCGAAAACGCGGGGTGATTCTGTGTGGGCTCCATGCGCTCCGCGAGCCAGTCGCGTCGCTCCTTTTCGCGCATCTCAGTGAACTCGACCGCGAAGGTGCCGCAGAAGGTGTGGCGCAGGGCTGAGAGCAACTCGCCGACCGTGCCGTCCTGCAGCCCGTGGAAGCCAGTGAAGCTCGTGGGCCGGTCCATCTGCTCATTGCTCAGGCCGAACTCCGCCGGGTCGAGCAGTGGGTGCTCGCTCTGGTTGCGGCGTCCGAGCGGATCCAGATCTGCAATCAGGTGGCCGTGAGTCCGATAGGCATTGACCAGCGCCACCACGCCCGTGTTCTGGTTGGGTGCGTCCGTTCTCGCGCTCTGCGCGCCGAGATCGGGATTCGTCTCGCCGTTGGGTGCGGTCCGGACGCTGCTATGTGAGACGCTGCCCGCTGGGCTCAGGGACTCGAAGACGAGCCGCCAGTTCTCGGGCACTTCCGCGCGGCCGAGAATGAAGTCCTCGTACAGGGCCTCGACCCAGGCACCGTTTTCGCCGCTGAACAGGCTCGCGGTGTCTTCAGAAAGAGCCTCGGTATCCGAGATATGGGCACCGGGAAGGTCAATCGTATGGCTCACCGTGGACTTCCTCCAGATTCAGCTTCCGCGACCGTCCGAAGGGTAACGAATGCGCTCTCCCGTCCATGAACGGGCCACCCTGGGTTTCGAGACGGAGCTGCCGACGGTGTTTGGTATCGACCGGCCAGCAGCCGCGGTGTAGCGGTATGGCCCGTGTTTCGAGAGCTGGGTGGCGGCTCCAGGCGCGACGGACTGCTACGATCCGGCACATGCGTTTCAAGGCTCTGAGCGGCTTCCGGGACTTCTTTCCCGATGATCTTGCGGTGCGACGCTGGATCGAGTCGGCCTGGCACCGCTCTGCGCGCAGTGCAGGATTCCAGGAGATCGACGGACCCGTGCTCGAGTCGCTGGAACTGTTCACCGCGAAGTCGGGCGATGAAATTGCCGGCCAGTTGTACACCTTCGAAGACAAGGGTGGACGTCCGGTCGCTCTGCGACCCGAGATGACCCCGACACTCGCGCGCATGGTGGCGGCGCGTGCGGGCGGTCTGCCGAAGCCGATCAAGTGGTACTGCGCGCCGGATTTCTTCCGCTACGAAAAGCCCCAGCGCGGCCGGTCGCGGGCGTTTCAGCAGTGGAACATCGATGTGGTTGGCAGCAGTGAACCGGCCGCGGACGCCGAGGTCATTTCGGTTGCGGTGGATGCCCTGCGCATCCTGGGTCTCCAGGATGACGATTTTGGCGTGCGCATCAACGATCGCCGCTTCCTCTCGCGCATGCTCGGCTCACTCGAGATCGGCCCGGATGAGGAGGCCGATGTCCTGGCCATCATCGACAAGCTCGAACGCGACCCGAAAGCGGAAGGACGACTACAAGACAAGCTCGGAGAGTCGCGAGCTCGCGAACTCCTGCGCTGGTGCGAGAGCTTTCCACTGGATCGGGCCGAAGAACTGCTGCCGGTGCTCGAAGCGTGTCGCGATTTCGGCATTGGTGACTGCATGCAACCCGATTTCCGCATCGTGCGCGGACTTGCCTACTACACCGGTCCAGTCTGGGAGATCTTCGACCGCAATCGCAGTCTTCGAGCTGTTGCGGGCGGGGGGCGCTACGACGGCCTGATCAAGTCGTTGGGGGGACCCGATCTACCTGCGCTGGGTTTCGGCATGGGTGATGTCGTGCTTACCGAGTTGCTCCGAGAGAAGGGCCTGATTCCGGAAACTCCGCCGCGACTCGATGTCTACGTGATCCCGATCGGTGTCGATATGCTGGGCCCGGCGCGCCAGGTCGTGCGTCAGTTGCGCGCGCGCGGGATTGCCAGTGAATCGCCCTATGTGGCCCGGAATCCGGGAAAAGTCCTGCGCCAGGCAGATGCCACCGGTGCCCGACGCGCGGTGCTGGTCGGACCCGACGAATGGGCCGATGGCAAGGTCGTGGTCAAGGACCTGTCCTCCGGAGATGAGCAGAGACTGCGCGTCGACGAGATCGTCTGACGCGACCGGATGGACTACACGTCGGGACTCACGCCAATCGTGTGGAAGCCCTTGTCGACGTAGACCGTGGTTCCCGTGATGCCACTCGCCAGCGGACTCGAAAGGAAGGCCGCGGTCGTTCCCACCTCGTCCGCCTGCAGCGGGTCCTGAATTGGCGCAGCCTTGCGCACGTAATCGACCATGGTTGCGATGAAGCCGATCGCGGAGGCTGCACGCGAAGCCCAGGGACCCGCGGAGATGCAGTTCACCCGCGCACCTTGTCGCCGTCCCGCTTCGTAGGCGAGTACGCGTGTGTCGGATTCGAGCGAGGCCTTGGCCGAAGACATGCCGCCGCCGTAGCCCGGTACGACGCGTTCAGAAGCCATGAAGCTCAGGCAGAGGAATGACCCATCGGATCGCATGAGGGGCAGGAAACGCTGCACCAGCGAGACGAATGAAAAGCTGCTTTGACTGATCGCGGACAGGTAACCCTCGCGTGAGGTTTCCAGCAGCGGGTTCTTGACTTCCGGACCGTTCGCCAGACTGTGCACCACGATATCGAGCGGCTCATTCCCGAAGTCGGCGACGAAGCGATCGGCTACACCCTGGATCGAGAAGTCCGCGTGCGATTTGTAGCGACGATTCTCACGTACCTCGATCGGTGCCTGCTCCAGCGTGTCGTATTCGGCATCCAGCGCATAGATGCGTTCAAAGACCAGCGTCTCGCCGTTTGGGAGCTTCATCGACTCTGCCATCTTCTGGCGTTCCAGGAGCTTTGTGAAGATCCCATACGCCGGGGGCCAGGTTCCGACGCACACCGAGGCGCCCGCTTCGGCCAGCCTCTTTGCGATGGCGAATCCGAATCCGCCGTCATCTGCGACCCCGGCCACGAAGGCCCGCTTCCCGGTTAGATCTATGCTCAGCATGTCACCCAGGGAACCACTTCGACGCCCGCCTCGCAAGCTGCTTCTGCGGCCAGGGGGCGGAGCGGGTAAGATGGCTCTCCAGCAAACGGAGGAATGCCATGTCGCGCCGCGATCAGATCCGCATGACCGACGACGAGATCCGCAAATATCTCGAGAACCAACACACGATCACCGTCGTGTCGAACGGAGTGGGTGGATTTCCTCATCCGGTGCCCATGTGGTTCGGGCTCGACGATGATCTTTCGATTCGCATGGCGACCTACCGCACCAGTCAGAAGATCCTGAATATCGAGCGCGACCCACGCGTGAGTCTCCTGTCGGAGTCGGGTAACCAGTACGAGGAGCTCAGTGGTGTCGTGCTCTACGGGCATGCCGAGCTGATCCACGATATCGAACTGGCTATCGACACCTTGATCGACGCCTCCGGCGGCCTTGGAATGCCAGATGATGCGAAGACGAACCCGGACGTGCGCAAGGCGATGATCGGTCGCGCCGAAAAGCGTGTCGTGATTCGCGTCAAACCCGAGCGCATCGTCTCCTGGGATCACTCGAAACTGGGCGGAACCTACTGACGCGGATGTACTACCAGGCGGTCCAGCCGCCGTCGACCGGAACGATCGCGCCGGTCACGAAGCTCGATGCCGGGGCCGCAAGGAAGATCAGGGCAGTGTCCAACTCGCCCTCTCGCCCCAGGCGCCCCATCGGAGTGAATACGTGCATGCGGTCCTTCTGGTCCTGCGCCACGTCGCCGACTTTCGGATCGACGGTCATCTCGGTCGGGAAATAGGACGGAGCCACAGCGTTCACAGCGATGTCGTGGCGCGCCCACTCGATCGCGAGATGGCGAACCAGATTGTCGAGACCGCCTTTGCTTGCCGCATAACCCACGGTCCTGTGCACTGGGTTTCCGCCCGAGCCGATGGCCGACGAGATGTGAATGATGCGCCCGCCGCTGCCTCGTTCGATCAAGCGGTTTGCGATCAGCTGGGAGAGTTCGAAGGCGGCAGTCAGGTTGAGGCCGATCGCCGCATCCCACTTCTGCCTGGTGTGCTTCTCGGCGCGACCCACCGGTGCCACGCCCGCCCCGTTGACCAGGATGTCGATGGGGCCGAGTTCGGCTTCGATCCGATCAAACGCCACTGCGGCCTGCTCCGCATCCGTAATATCAGCCGCCGCTGCGCACGCGCGTATGCCTGTCGTCTCTAGCTGACCTGCAAGCTCTTCCAATCGCTCCACGCGTCGAGCGATCAATCCTACTGCGGCCCCTCCGCTTGCCATGGCGCGCGCGGCTTGCTGCCCAAGACCACTCGAAGCGCCCGTTACGGCGGCGACTTTCCCTTCCAGGGAGAACAATCGTTTCAGATCGGCGTCACTCATCGCAGGATTGTGGCAGATTCAGGAGGCAACAAGGGGAGGGCGAGGACGTGCCGGAAGAATCCGAGACAGAAGCGCTCGAGCGCAACCAGGAGAAGGGCCGACGGCAAGGTGCGTTCCGCCAATTGCGGCGAATCGGAATTTCAACTCTGGTTCCGGTCGAGGTCTGGAAACGAGATCGGCCGTGGAACCTGGACCTGGTGCGCTGGTTCATGTTCTTCACGCTTTTCCCCTTGTTCATGATCAGCTGGGCATCACTGGCCGATCCCGAATTGCGCGATGTCGCGTTCATCTTCGGGATCTATTTCGCGACGATCTGGGGAGTCGTCATCTACTTCTTCATCCGGCCAGAACGTATCAGCGTGGTCGATCTGGTGCGTGTTTCGTTCTTTACCGCGTTCGCAGGTCTGTTTTTCGTCACGCTCGTCTCACGCTTGCCTGGGGTGAGTTCGATCTACGCGACCACCCAGTCTGCGACGCTGGCCGGTCGGGTCGTCGGCTATGTGTTCGGTGTCGGATTGGTCGAGGAATTGGCAAAGGCCTTGCCGATCCTGTGGATCTTCGTTCGGAATCGCGAACCCGGAAGTGCGCAGGAGATCACCTTTCTCGGTTGCGTTTCGGGATTTGCCTTTGGCGTTTCGGAAGCCATGGCCTATTCGGTGGGCTACGCCGAGAACGTCGGTCGCGGCAGCTTCGGGTTTGAGGACTACATCGTCGTCCAGTTCACCCGTTTGATCACCCTTCCGCTCCTGCATGCGATGTTCTCGGGCATCGTCGCCAGCTTCATCGCGCTAGGCGTGGCGAATCCCGGATCGCGGCGCGGCTTGATGCTTCTGGGATTCGCAATTGGCGCGGTCCTTCACGGCTTGTACAACACCTTCGCCGCATCTCCGGGTGGTTTCATCATTGCGTTCGCAGCGGTCCTCTTGTTCATCCTCTACGTGCGGAGTGCCCAGGCGATGCAGGAGGCGATTCGAGGCGTTCACGAGCCGGATTTTCCCGACGAGTCATAACCTGGATGTTGGATGGAGGAAGACGCTCAAGCGTGGCAGTCCCTCGCCGACCTATGACTACTAGACGACGGTTCAACAGGACTAGAGACGGATGGTAGGGATGGGTGAATGGCCTGCAAGCTGATCGAAGATCTCAAGAAGACCGAGCAGCTCCCCACGGCGCCCGGTGTCGCCATGCGAATTGTCGAGCTGAACCAGTGCGAAGAAGTCGATATCGACGAACTCGCCGAAGTGCTCAGTCAGGATCCCGCTCTCGTCGCCAAGCTCTTGAAGACCGCAAATTCAAGCATGTTCGGCCTGCCGCGAGAGATCTCCAGCGTTCGACAAGCAGTGATGACCCTCGGGCTGCGCAGCGTCAATCTCCTGGCCCTCTCGTTCTCGGTCCTGGGTGTTTCGTCCGGCGGTTCGCCGGATGCCTTTGACTATCGCCGCTACTGGACGGAGACCACGGCCACCGCGCTCGGGGCCCGCGTCCTGGCGGAGCGAGTCAACAGGCATCTTTGCGACGAGGCCTTCCTGGCGGGACTGCTCGCGGGCTTTGGCCGACTGATTCTCGCGGAGTGTGCAACGGATCGGTATATGCCAGTCCTGCAGAAATGGCGGGAGTCCACTCAACTGCTCACCGAGATCGAGAAGCAGGAACTCGGCGTCACCAGCGTGCAGGTGGGGGGGGAATTGCTCAAGACCTGGGGTCTTCCCGAAGTGGTCTGCGACGCGATTGCGATCCACGACGATCCATCCGCTGCTCCGGACGCCGATTCGAAGACGATTCATCTGGCGCAGATGCTGCATATCTCATCGATCTGTGGTCGCCTGCTCTCTGGAGGACATCTCGAGGCGGGGGTCGATACCCTGACCGAGTTCGGGGGGCGCTACTTCGACTTCGACGGCGCGGTCTGCTCCGAGTTGCTACAGGAGATCCAGCAACAATTGCCCGACGCCGCGAAGGCGCTCGACCTCGAAATGAATGACATGGGCACACTGATCGGGATTGCGACACAGGCCGCCCAGCTTCTGGTTCGCGAGAGCCTGGCACTCAATGAGCAAGTCCACGCCGTGACCAGCGAGAACCAGGCCCTGGAAGCGGAGAAGGACGACCTGACGCTAAAGGCTTCTACGGATCCGCTCACCGGGTTGCGCAATCGCGGCTTTTTCGACGAAGCGTTGGAAGAAGAAGCGCTGCGCTGCAAGAACTCTGGATCGACTCTCGGGGTCCTGGTCATCGATCTGGATCACTTCAAGGCGGTCAATGACACGTACGGGCACCAGATGGGCGATGAGGTGCTGCGCGAGGTTGCGCAGACGATCGCAGGGGCGGTCGAGGAAAAGGACTGGCCATGCCGCTACGGCGGTGAGGAGTTCGCGGTCGTCTGTCCAGACGTGACGACCACCGAACTGGAGGCGCGCGGCGATGCGATCCGTGCGGCGCTCTCGAAGCTGGAGTTCACGACCAATCAAGGTCCTCTTCAGGTCACCGCTTCAGTCGGGGCCAGCATCTGTGAGTGCGGGAAGTGTCTGGAAAGCTGCACGGAGCTGTTTGAAGCTGCCGATCAGGAGCTGTATCGGGCAAAGCTGGACGGGCGCAACTGTACTCGCATCTCCTCGATCAACTAAGGTCCCGGCGAAGACCGCCTTCGGCCACGAAAGGGCGCACTCTTGTGTGCCTCTTTTCTCGAGACCTTACGACGGATTGTGGCTAGCGCGCAGGAAAGAGACTCCGAAGAACTCGTTCTCGTCCGTCCAGGTTTCTTCCACCTGCAATCCCGCTTCGTTGGCCAGTGCGGCGAAGTCCTCTGGTGAGAACTTGTGCGAGCACTCGGTGAGGATGCGCTCGCCGTGTTCCAGGCGGATCTCGGTCCCACCGACGCGGACCGTCTGCGCTTCGCGACTGACCAGATACATCTCGATCCGTCGCAGGGACTCGTTGTAGAACGAAAGGTATTCGAAGCGTTCCAGAGCGAATTCCGCACTGAACTCGCGATTGATGTGCTCCAGGACGTTCATTTCGAACTCGGCCGTGACTCCCGAAGCGTCGTTATAGGCCGCTTCGAGAATCCGAGCGTCCTTGTGAAGATCCGTTCCGATCAGGATCCTGCCGTTCTCGCCAGCCTGCAGTTTCATGTGCCTCAGGAAGTCCAGCGCATCCTGCGGCTCCAGATTGCCGATGGTCGAGCCCGGGAAGTAGATCAGGCGTCGCTTCGCGGTTCTCGGTGTGCTCGGGATTGAATAGCTCGCAGTGTAGTCGGCACACACCGGCAGAATAGGCAGTGTGGGGAAACGTGTTGCCAGATCCCGCGCGGGTGCTTCGAGTGCGCTGATGGAGATGTCAATCGGTACGTACCCGACGGGCTCGAGCAGTTCCTTCAGAAGAATGCGTGTCTTCAGGCCGCTGCCGCTGCCGTATTCGATCAGCAGGCAGTCATGGCCTGCGGCCTGCGCGATCTTCGCGCCGTGCTTGTGCATGATGCTCAGTTCGGTGCGCGTCGGATAGTATTCCTCGAGCGTACATATCTGCTCGAATAGCTCTGATCCGCGCTTGTCGTACAGAAGCTTCGGCGGCAGGCGCTTTTGCGGCGCCGAGAGGCCCTCCAGGATTTCTCGCAGGGTGTGATCTCGCGCCGGTGTGTGGTCGCGGATCTGAGAGCCGAGACGACTGTTCATTCGGGAATCTCTCCAATCGGAAGAATAGGGGCGCGGATATTCGGAGCTGAGCGCCGTGCTGTCAAGCCAAACCTGCTCAGGGGCTCGCCAGGCGACCTAGGAGCTCGCGCCCGACGTCTGTTGGTGTACGACCATCGCCGTCGACACTCAGATTGAGTTGCCGCATTGCGTCTGCGTCGATCGTTCCCTCCAGGCGTGCGAGTGCAGTTGTGAGCTCGGGGTGTTCGCGTGCGGCGTGCGGGCCGATCAGCACGATCGCATCATAGGGTGGGATCACCGCCTGATCGTCTCGTAGCACGCTCAGATTGAACGCCGCAATGCGACCGTCGGTCGAGAATGCGCTGATCACATCGACTTCGGATTCTGCGACGGCCTGGTACATGAGCGATGAATCCATGCTCCGATTCTTTGCGAATTCAAAGGAGTAGGTGTCCACGAGAGCTTTCCATTCCGCGCGCACGAAGAACTCGTAATCTCCACCAATCTCCATTTGCTTCGCTGCGGGTGCCAGGTCGCTCAGGGTCTCGATGCCCCTTCGTTTCGCATCATCGGACCGCATGGCCAGGGCGTAGGTGTTTTCGAAGCCGAGTGCTGCGGCCAGAACGATTCCGTGTTCGTCGGCGAGGTAGTTGCGGACTTCTTCGAGAACATCTTCACGCGCCCCCGGCCGTCCTTCGCCTTTCATGACGGTGGCCCAGATCGTCCCCGAATAGTCCACGTAGATGTCGATGTCGCCGCTGAGCAGTGCATCGAAGAGCACCGTCGAACCCAGTGATTGAACGGTGCGCGCTTCGAGTCCGGTCTTGTTCTCGACCCAGCCCACCAGCAACTCGCTCAGAATGTACTGCTCCGTAAAGGTCTTCGAGCCGATTGCGATGCTCGGTCTAGAGGTGCTGATCGCTCCCTGAAGCAATGATCCGGCGGTGAGCGCGTACAGGGCGGCCAGGACGGTGACTGAAGTCAGGATGAATGGGCGTCTGCGAAGTCTGACGCCGGACTCCAACAAGCGGATTGTTTGATCGAGTACGAGGGCAAGTGCTGCAGCTGCGGCGCAGCCGACGAGCACAGCGGTGAAGTTTCGCGTTTGTAGACCTGAGAAGATGTAGTTTCCGAGGCTTGCTGCACCCACGGGTGTCGACAGAGTTGCAGTTCCCACGACCCAGACCGTTGCCGTGCGTAATCCCGCCACGATCACGGGCAGAGCGAGTGGAAGTTCCACGCGCCGGAGCCTCTGGCGATCGGTCATGCCAACTCCGCGGGCGGCCTCTATCAGCGATGGGTCGATACCATCGATTCCGGCGACCGTGGTCTGGAGAACCGGTAGGATGCTGTACAGCGTCAGCGCGACCACCGCCGGCAGGTAGCCGATGCTGCGGATTTCGAAGCCGAGTTCGGATGCGGTGAAACCGCTGAGCAATGCAAGCGCCGGAACCATGAGCGCGAGCAGTGCCAGACTCGGGATCGTCTGGATCACGCCGACCAGACCCAGAATTCCCTGCGCGACAGACTTGCGTCGCGTGATCCAGATTCCCAGCGGCACACTGATCGATGTGCCGATCAGCAAGGCGACCAGCGAAAGCTCCAGGTGCGCCATCAGGTAACCGGGCAGGAGTTCGAGTTGCTCAGCCATCGACGGGTCGGTCTCGGCGTAGCAGCGATTCTACGCGCTCAGCTTGATGTCGCGGAGTGTCCATCATTCGGGACACTTCCTCGTCCGCGGGTGCGTTCAAGAGTTCCTGCGGGGTTCCCACCTGAACCAGTCTTCCGGCGTTCATCACTGCGATGCGGTCGCCCAGGATCAGGGCTTCGACCATATCGTGTGTTACGAAAACCGTCGTGATTCCCAGATCCGAGCGGATGCTCTGCAGGGCGCGCTGTAGAGTGTCGCGCGTCAGTGGGTCGAGTGCGCCAAATGGTTCGTCCATCAACAGGAGTTCCGGTCGGCCTGCCAGGGCGCGGGCAATTCCGACGCGTTGTTGCTGTCCGCCGGACAACTCATCGGGGAAGCGCGTCCGGAACACATCGGGTTCGAGTTCGACGAGTTCGAGCAGTTCCGAAACGCGTTTGCTCGTGCGCTGCTCGTCCCAGCCAAGCAGTCCCGGCGTCAGAGCGATGTTCTCACCGGCGGTCATATGCGGAAACAGGCCGATCTGTTGAAAGCAATAACCGATTCGCAGCCGGAGTTGGGCGGGTTCGATAGTCGCCGTGTCTTCACCGGCAATGTACACACGCCCCGAACTCGGCTCGACCAGGCGATTGATCATCTTCAGCGTGGTCGTCTTGCCGCAGCCTGAACTGCCCAGAAGAACCAGCAGTTCTCCCTCAGGAATCTCGAGGGAAAGCTCCTTTACAACGTCGACGTCTCCGTAACGCCTGGTCAGTCTTTCGAGTCGAATCAATGCCAGTGTCCTGTCCAGGAGACCTAAGAGACCCGCCTCATGGTCTTGACCGTCTTTTCGGAATCCGACACTAGAGATATCGGCCAGTCGACACCGGCAATCCGCGCTGAACGATCTTCGTGCGGTCCACTTCGTCTAGCAGGTTTTGTGTCGTGATGAGACCTGATTCCTCGCCGGTGGCTTCGCGACGCGCCTTGCTGCGCAAAACGGCGTGTAGCATGCGGACCCATTCGCCTATCGAGGCATCGGTGTTCTGCTCGACCACCTTCGGCCAGTCGGGGTTCTCGAAGAGAGTGCGGCCAGCATTCGACTCTACATAACCGGCGTGCAGGTGAAGTGCCTCGATCACGTCGTCGGGGTAGATGGGCTGTACGCTGACCACGCGTTCGAATCGGCCCGGTGCGTAGAAATCCCTGGCGATCCCATCGGGCCGGCTCGTCGACGCCAGGGTCAGCGTCTTCTCGATCGAGATCGTCATATCGATCAATTCGATCAGGAAATCCGCAATCCCCGCCATCGGAAGATCCGGTCGGGGGCGGCCTGCGGTGATCCCGTGCGCGAAGTCGAGTTCCTCGAAGAGCACGGTCACGCGCGGCATCTCCTGGAGGGTTTCGCCCCAGGTCGTCATGAGGGCGCCCACCTGGGATCCCGCGTGCACCGCCAGCGACATCAAACGCGGTACGTCGACTTTCAGGAAGGGCATCTGACTGCGCACGGCGAGCGCTTCGGCCAGAAGTGTTTTTCCCGAACCCGACGGCCCGATCAAGAGCAGGCCCGAGGGTGGCGCCGTTCCCCAGCGCTTGTAGACCTCGGGATCAGTGATGGCGCAGGCGTAGGTCTGGATCTCGTCTTTCGGTTCAGCCAGCCCACCGATGTTTCTGAAATCGATTGTCGGATTCGCCCAGATGTGGCACGCCTTGGCGATCGGCGGGAACTTGCGGGCGAAGGGCTCCCATAGGTTGGCCGCTCGTTGTCTCTCGACCTCTTTCATGACCCACCCGAAGCGATCTGCGTGCCCGATAGATTACTACAGGTAGGGCAAAAAGAGTGACGCTGGGGCGAGCGACGATCGTTCGACCGCTCGGCACATCACCCGCGCCTGCTCAGTTCCTGTGCGAGTTGCTCCACGCGATGGTGTAGTTGCGACATCTCTTCCCGCAGTCGCACGATCACGGCAACTCCCGCGAGATTCACGTCGAGATCCCTCACCAGGTTTTGAGCAACTCGTGCGCGTTCCAGCATGCGCTCAGAGAAATCTCCAGTAGCGTCGGGTGGGGCATCCTGAGCGATGATCTCTTCGCTCTCGAGGGAAAGCAGGAAGCCATCGTCGATTTCGAGAACTTCGATGACCTGCTTGCGGCTGTAAAAACTCATCTTCCCACCTTCAGCCGCTGGCGTACGTCGTCGTCGCCGTAGAGCGGCTCCATTTCCTTGGCCAGTTTCTCCATTGCTTCGTCCTGCGAATCGGGCAGTTTCGCGACCAGCCGCACATACAGGTCGCCGCGCCCATCGGAACCGCGGCGCACCGCGCCCTTGCCGCGAAGCCGCAGACGCTGGCCATTTGAGGAAGCCTTCGGGATCGTCATCTTCGCCGGTCCATCCGGGGTCGGCACATCGATCGACGCACCGAGGATCAGTTCAGGTAGTGTCACGGGCACGTCCAGCGAGAGATCGGCGCCGTCGCGCGTGAAGAACGGGTGAGGGCGCACGCGCAGTGTCAGATACAGATCTCCGGACGCCCCCCCGGGACCGGGCTCGCCCTGTCCCTTGAGCCGCACCTTCGTGCCGCTATCGGAGCCCGCGGGTACGCGTACGCGAAGAGCACCCTTGCCGGCGAACTGTACCCGCACCTCTCCGCCCCGCACGGCATCGAGGAAATCGATCGTAATCTCACCTTCCGCGTCTTGTCCGCGGATGGGTGCCGAGGCTCGCCCGCCGAACATTCCCGAAAGCAGGTCTTCCAGATTGACTCCAGAGCTGTCGCGTTCCCACTGTGGACTGCGATGCGCGCCGCGCGACCAGCGTTCGTACGCGCGGGCCTGGTTTGCATCGAAACCCTCGGACAGCCCCTGCATGCCGAACTCGTCGTAACGGCGCCGCTTGTCCTTGTCGGAGAGCACCTCGTAGGCGAAGGAGATCTCCTTGAAGCGCTCTTCTGCCTTCGAGTCATTCGGGTTGACGTCTGGATGATGCTCGCGCGCGAGTTTCCGGTAGGTCTTGCGCAGCTCGTCATCGCTGACGCTGCGCGAAACCCCGAGTACTGCGTACAGATCCTTGTCCATACCCAGATAGTAGCCGAGGCCGGCGCTGTGCACGATCCTCGCCGTCCGGATCCACGACTCGCCCCGACGGCGCGGTTGGGGCAAACTCAGCGTTGTGTTCGAACCGGTCGTCGCGTTTTTCTCAGAGCATTTCCCGACACTGATCGAGATTGCCGTGGCGGGGCCGCCCTCTCTCGTCTGGGCTGCGGTCTCGCTGTACCTGTCGGGCTGGCTCAAGCGTATGCGCGGCTGGAAGACCGGCTACACGCGCAAGGTCTTCCACTTCCTGATCCTTGTGAACGCCGCTGTCGTACAGGCGTTCTGGGGTTTGAGCGTTCTCTTCGTGTTCGGTGCGGCGACCTCGCTGGTGGTCTTTTTCGCGCTTCTGCAAGGAGAAGGCGGTCTGCTCTACGAGGCGATCGCGCGTGAGTCGGATCGACCCCATCGCAGTCGTTTCGTGCTGGTTCCATACTTCGCCACGCTACTCGGCGGATTGCTGAGCAACCTCTTCTTCGGACCCAGTGCGATTGCGGGATACCTGGTGACCGGACTCGCCGATGCGATCGCCGAACCCGTTGGAACGCGTTTCGGCCGCCATCGCTATCGCGTGCCCAGCTTCGGGGGCCTCGAGGCGCAGCGCAGCATCGAAGGTTCTCTGGCCGTATTCGTTGCAAGCGTCGCCGCACTCGCACTAGCGGCGTGGCTCGGTCCAGAACTCCTCGCCGGTTTGAAGCCGGCCGCGTGGTTCGGAGCGCTGGTGGGGATCGCGTGCCTGTGCACCCTGGTCGAGGCCGTGTCGCCGCACGGCTGGGACAACGCCAGTCTGCAGCTCGTCGCGTCGGGTACTTTCTGGATTCTCTCCGGAACAGGCTCGTTCGGATCTCCCTAGGGTGCGGGAACCTTTTCGAGCAGCGTGAATTCGATCGTTCTTTCGCCAATGCGAAAGCGCTCCCCGTCGCGCAGTTTGCGCGAAGTGCGACCCAGGAGCGCAGATTGCGCGAAACGGGAGGGACTCAACGAGAAACCCTGCCCGTTGAATTCGATTGCTGCGGATTCCCCGAGCAGGCTCGCGTCGTCGAGTGCCAGATCTACGCCCGGACCGTGCCCGAGGGTGGTTCGCTCCTGGTCGATAGGTACGCGTATTCCGGCTGCGGGCCCGTCGAGCATCAGTAGTCCGGCGCGATAGGTCGCCAGGAACTGACCGAGCGAAAATGCACCCAGTGAAGCAAAGGGTTTACGCTGGGGAGTTTCGTGCTCTTGAATCTGCTGTCGTTCGACTCGAAGCGCCGTTTTCACGCGTTTTCTCCCGAGGTTTTGTCCTCGGGAAGAAGATGAAGCAGAATCCGTGCCAGTTGCCGCTAGCCGCGCCAGTATCCCGGTGTCAGGAGTACCAGCACCGAGAATATCTCGAGTCGGCCCAGGATCATGAGCGCACTCATCACCAGCTTGGCGCCCGGTTCGAAGTTCGCGTAGGTCTGCGATGGACCGACCTCACCAAATCCAGGTCCGATGTTTCCCAAGGTGACCGCTGCAGCGGAAAAGCTAGTGGTTACCTCGTGACCGAAAGCCGAGATCATCATCGTGCCCGCGAGTACGAGGATGAGCCACATACCGATGAAACCCAGCACGCCCAGGACGATCTGATCGTCGAGAGCCTTGTCACCGAGCCTCACCACGGCCACGCCGCGCGGATGCACCAGTCGAAAGAACTGTGAGGCGGCCAGACGAGCCAGAATCACCACGCGGATCACCTTGACGCCGCCGGCTGTCGAACCCGCCATGCCGCCGACGAAAAACAGTGCGAGGATGACCGAGTGCGAGAGCGAGGGCCAGAGATCGAAGTCACGCGTCGCCAGGCCGGTCGTCGTGGTGACCGCAGCGGCCTGAAACAGAGCGTGTTCGAGCGCTTTAGTCGCACTCCCGAACTCCTCCGGCATATTGAGTCGCAGATCGAATGAGATCAGAAGCACACCCGCTGTGACGATGCCCACGTAAGCTCGCAGCTCGGGATAGGCGCGCCACTGAATGCCCTGAGTCAGTGCGCGATGCGAGATCGCAAAGCTCATTCCGCAGACTAACATGAAGATCGATGTCACTACGTTGATGAACGAGGAATCGAAGTAGGCGATCGATCTGTCGTGAGTCGAGAAACCGCCGGTCGAAACGGTCGACATCGAGTGGCAGATCGCGTCGAAGAACGACATTCCGCCGACCAGGAAGAGCCCGATCAGCGCGGCGGTAAGACCGAAGTACAGCACCCAGAGGATCTTCGCGGTTTCAGCGATGCGCGGAGTCAGCTTGTCCTTGGTCGGACCCGGGGCCTCCGCCCGGAACAACTGCATGCCGCCGAGTCCGAGAATCGGGAAAATCGCGACGCCGAGCAGAACCATGCCCATGCCACCCAGCCAATGCATCAGGGAGCGCCAGAGCAGGATCGAGCGTGGCATTGTATCGAGACCGCTCAACACGGTGGCGCCAGTCGTCGTGAAGCCGGAAGCAGATTCGAAGAATGCATCGATTGCGCTCAGAGGCGCCGCCGGGTTCATCACCAGAGGTACGGCGCCCAGTACGCAGGAGGAGATCCATGCGACTGAGACCGCGAGGATGGCGGCGCGGTGATCGAGTTCGAGCCCCTCGCGGTTCGTGGAAAGCCGCAGGCCGAGCGCTATGGCACCGCCGAGTCCGATCGAAATCGCAAACCCCTCCCACGCTTCACCGAGCGCAAGCGCGAGCAGGAGTGCGGGAGTTTCCGCCAGCGCAACGGCGGCGAGCACCACTCCCACGAGCCAGAATACCGTACGCACATTCATGCGGCCGGGATTGTAGCCAGCGCCCCGGCTTCGCGCCCCATGCGCGACTTCCGGATCATCCCGGACGGCATGCTAAGTTGCTCGTGTTCGCCGGATACTCCGGTGAATTCGGGAGGACGTATGAGCGAGATTCGCCTGACGCAGCTCGTTCCCGCTGGGGGCTGAGCCCGCAAGCTGGGAGCCGAGGACCTGGTTCAGGTCCTGAGCAAGGTCACAGGATTCGATCATCCGTGGGTAGATCCCGACGTCGGGCCCATGGAGGATGCGGCACTCCTTCGCCCCGAAACCGGTTCGCCGCTCGTGTTCACGGTCGATTTCATCACGCCGATCGTCGACAGCCCCGAGGCTTTCGGTGCGATTGCGGCGGCCAACTCTCTGTCTGACGTGTACGCAATGGGGGGCGAGCCCCAGGTTGCTCTGGCGATCTGCGGCTTTCCCGATGATCGCATCGACAAGTCGATCCTCTCTCGCATCTTTCAGGGCGGGCGCGACAAAGCCGCCGAGGCGGGTTGCGCGATCGCCGGTGGCCACACCGTTCTCGACCCCGAATTGAAGTACGGTCTCTGTGTGATCGGCAAGGTCGAAGCCGAAAACGTGCTCTCGCAGACCGGTGCGCGCGCGGGGGATCGTCTCGTACTGACCAAGCCAATCGGTATGGGAATAGCGGCGCAGGCCATCAAGGGCGACAAGCTTTCGAGTGAAGATCTGGACGACGTGGTCCGCATCATGTCGACGCTGAATCGCGACGCACGCGATGCCGCGCTCGCGGCCGGCGCTACCGCCGCAACTGACGTCACGGGCTTTGGCCTGCTGGGGCATCTGCACAACCTGGCGCTCGGATCCGGTTTGGGTGCGAGGCTCAACAGTCAGGCGGTACCGTTGCTCTCATTCGCGCGATCTCTCGCCGATCAAGGTCTCGTTCCGGGGGGGAGCAAGCGCAACCTGGAATACGTCTCTCCCCACACTCGCTGGGACGATGCGTTGAGCGAAGTCGAGCAGTTGTTGATGTGCGATGCCCAGACCTCTGGTGGGCTGCTGCTCAGTATTGCGCCCGAGAACGAATCCCTGCTCAGGGACGAGCTTGCGCGACGGGGCACGCCCTGTGTGGCGAGCATCGGAGAGATGATATCGGCTGATCCGGGTCATCTCGAGGTGACCCGGACGGGATCTGAGTGATGGCGTTTGAAGGGAACGCGTCGGAGGTTGCTCGTCGGACGCAGCGTCGGGTGCACGTGTTCGTGTCCGGACGCGTGCAGGGTGTCTTCTATCGCGGTTCGACGGAGCGCGAAGCTCGTCGCCTCGGTGTAACCGGCTGGGTGCGCAACCTGCCCGACGGACGTGTCGAGGTGTTGATCGAGGGTCTGGCCGGTGCAGTCGAAGAGGCGCTCGGCTTTGTGCGCAGAGGCTCGCAGTTTTCGCGCGTGGATCGCGTGGAGGTGGTCGAGGAAATTCCCCAAGATGAGTTTTCGGACTTCAGTGTGTGGAATTGAGCATGAGTTTTTCAGAGCGCATCGCGATCAGCGGTTCGAGTGGACTGATCGGTACGGCTCTGAGCGAATCCTTTGCGTCGGAGCCCGTGCAGATTCAGCGGCTCGTGCGCGACAAGAGTCACGCCCGGGATCCTGACGTCTACTGGGATCCCGAAAAGGGCGAGATCGATGCGGCGGCACTCGAGGGGGTCGATGCCGTCGTGCACCTCGCCGGGGAGTCCATCGCCGGCGGACGCTGGAACCAGGCCCGCAAGTCGCGCATTCTCGAAAGCCGAAGGCGCGGTACGAGGCTGATTTGCGAAACGCTAGCCGGCCTGGAACGCAAACCCCGCGTACTCGTCTCGGCTTCGGCGATCGGCTACTACGGCGATCGCCAGTCGAACTGGATGGACGAAGATTGTTCACCTGGCAGCGGTTTCTTGCCCGAGGTCTGTATCGCCTGGGAGGCCGAAACCCGGCCGGCCCGAGACGCGGGAATTCGCGTCGTCAATCTGCGCATCGGCCTGGTGCTGTCGCGCAAGGGAGGGTTGCTGGCGAACCTGCGCATCCCGTTCGGCCTGGGACTCGGTGGCAAGCTAGGTGGCGGCCAGCAGTACATGAGCTGGATTCATCTGGACGACGTCGTGGGATTGCTGCGGCACGCGCTATCGACCGAAGAGCTGTCGGGTCCGCTCAATGCGGTAGCTCCCGAACCCGTATCGAATGCGGAGTTCACACGAGTCCTGGGCGCCGTGTTGCGTCGCCCTACGCTCTTCAGTGTGCCTGCATTCGCGATTCGTGCGCTGGCCGGTGAGATGGGGCCCGCGTTGATGCTCGGGGGCGTTCGAGTCGCGGCGAAACGCGCCCGGGATAGCGGCCATCACTTCCACTTCTCCGACCTCGAATCGGCCTTGCGCAAAGAGCTCCAGCGCGCCTGATTTCAGTGCACGCCCTGCCCGGGAAAGAGCGACCCCGGGTCCACGCCGATCGACGCCAGTGCGGATTCCCACATGACGTCGGGTTCGGTCTCGAAGATCAGTTCGCGGGTTGCTTTGATCGCGAGCCACGCGCCTTCTACCAGTTCGGCACTGAGTTGACCGGCTCCCCAGCCTGCGTACCCCATCAGGAAGCGAACGTGGGCCGGCGGTTGCTGCGCCAGAAATTGCAGATTTTCCGGCGATGTCGTCAGCGAGATTCCCGCCAGGAGTTCCAGGGTGCCATCGCCCGGGGGGACGTTTTTGCTCCGGGTGTGCAGGAGCCAACCAGTTTCGGGCATGACGGGACCTCCTTCCCAGACAAGATCATCCGTATCTCCCCTCCAGGGGATGCCCATCGCACCGAGTATCTCGGTGACCGTCGTTTCAGACGGCCGATTCAAGATCAGCCCCAGACTCATCTCGCTGTCGTGCTGCACCATCAGCACGACGCTGCGTTGGAAATTCGGATCCTGGAGTTGCGGCATGGCCAGGAGCAGTCCCGGCGCGATCTTCTGTTCGCTCATCGAGGTCAGTCTACTCTTGCGCGCCAGCGACTGCCCGGTCGATGGCGCGGTGTACAGCGTCGGATAGCGCGCGGACCGAGCGTATGCCGAGCCGGGATTCGCTCAGGCCGTTCGCCAGAATGCAGCACGCCAGATCCCTGCCGGGATCGGCCCAACTGGTGTTGACCAGAAAGTGGCCGCCGTGGCCGAACGTTCCGGGAGTCGCAAGCGTGCCGCAGTCATCGAGAGACGGTCTCACGTGTTTGAGATGAAAGCCCAGTCCCCAGGGGACGTCTCGCAGGAAAGTACGATCGGGGATGCCGACCGCGTGAGGGAACGTGGCGAGCCGCACGGTTTCGGATTTCAGGATTCGGGACTTCGCGCCCTGGCCGCCGTCCAGAAGCGCGCGGTAGAATTTCACCAGATCGCGGGCTCGGGCGATTCCGCCACCTCCGGGGATCACCGCGGCGTGGGTGAGCGGGTCGTTGAAGTAGTCGGCTTCGCTCTGGCGCGGAGCTCCGCGTTCGTCCCGGGTATGCACCGTCATCGGCGCTGCCAGGAGCTTCTCGGGTTCCCCCAGGCAGAAGCCGTCTTCCGAAATACCCAGCGGATCGAGAACACGCTCGCGCAAGGAGTGGGGCAGTTCACGTCCATCCAGGCGTCGGATGAGCTCACCAACTACGAACCAGCCCGACATCGGGTGGTAGCCACGATCGCTGCCCGGCTTCCAGGCCGCTTTCATCTTGCAGACGAAGTCGAGTGCCGCGTTCCAGTCGCGCGCGTGCTTCCAGAGTTCTCGGCGCACACTCGGAGAGTTGTCCGGGAATCCACCGCGATGGGAGAGCAGGTGCACGAGCGTGGCGCGCTCTTTTCCGTTCTGACCGAACTCCGGGATTGTCCGGTCGATGCGATCATCCAGGTCGACAGCTCCTTCTTCCACGAGCTGAAGGAGTGCGATCGCGATCAACGGCTTGGTCGCACTCCAGAGCAGATAGCTCGACTCCGGGGTCGCACCCTCACCGCAGGCTTCATCGAAAACCAGTTTCCCCCGCCAGTTGACGGCCACCTGGACCGACGGGCGGATTCCCTCTGAGACCTGTCGCTGGATCTCCTGGCGCAGTTCTGTGAAGTTCGGATCCACAGGGGGAGAATGCTGTATTCTGGCCGTAGAATCACAATCGGGGGTGACCAATGCGAATTCCGTTCTATTTCGACTACGCGTGCCCCTGGGCCTATATCGGCAGCTGTCGAGTGGAGGCGCATTTCCAGGACCTTGGAGCAGAGATCGACTTTCGCCCCGTGCATCTCGTTTCGCTCGCCGAGCCCGGAGCGGGAAAATACCCGGAGCTGGGGGGGCGCAAGCAGGACAACGCCCGGAACGACATCCGGCACTGGGCCGAATTAGTGGGCGCCGAGATTTCGCCCGACGCCGCCAGGTTGCGCCGGACCTCGACGAGACTCGCCCTCAAGATCGCTCTCGTGGCCCAGGACATGGGACGTTTTCGCGAGTTCCATTATCCGACCTATCGCGCCCGCTGGGCCGAAGCCCGCGATCTTTCCGATGAAACCGTACTGCAGGAATTGATTCGCTCAGCCGATCTCGACGTGGACACCGTCATGCAGCGGGCGACTTCGGACGCTCTGACCGATCGCCTCGAACGGGAGACGAACGACGCCATTCGAAAGGGAGTGTTTGGCGTACCGACGATCTTTGTCGGTGGCGAGATGTTCTGGGGAAACGATCGCTTCGAACTGGTGCGGCACTACCTTCAGAAAGCTTAGCGGGCCTGGTGGAAAGGCTCAGATCTTGCGGTCCTTGCCCCAGTAGCGTTCTTTCAGGCGTCGCTTTGCCATCTTGCCGGTCTCGGTGCGCGGTACTTCGGTTGCGAAGTCGATGGTGCGCGGGCACTTGTAATGCGCGATCGAATCGCGGCAGAACTTGATCAACTCGGCTTCCAGGGCCGGTCCGGTCTTGCTGCCGGAAACGGGTACGACGACGGCCTTGACCTCTTCGCCCATTTCTTCGCTAGGCACACCGATCACGGCCACGTCGTCGACTTTGGGGTGCATGATCAGGTGGTTTTCCGTTTCCTGCGGGTAGATGTTCACTCCACCCGAGATGATCATGTTCGACTGGCGGTCGGTCAGGTACAGATAGCCGTCCGCATCCACGTAGCCGATGTCTCCGATTGTGAACAGGTCGCCGCGATAGGTCTTGTCGGTCTTTTCCGGATCCTTGTGATATCGAAAACGAGCCTCGGCTACGGCGGGGGCTTCGAAGTAGATTGCACCCTCTGTGTCGGGTTTCAGGATTTCCCCGCCGTCCTCATCGAGTAGGTGGATGGTACCGCCCGACCAGTGCCGCCCGACCGATCCCTTGTGTTCGAGCCACTCGTCGGAGCGGATCAGCGTGCCGCCACCCTCGGTACCCGCGTAGTACTCCACGATCACTTCACCCCACCACTTGATCATTTCCAGTTTAATCGGGACAGGGCAGGGGGCTGCAGCGTGAACTGCGACCTTCAAGCTCGAAACGTCGTACTTGTTTCGCGTTTCCTCGGGAAGCTGAAGCAAGCGCCGGAAATGCGTCGGAACCCACTGCGACGCGCTGATTTTCTGCTCCTGGATGAGCTGAAGCGCTTCTTCGGGGTCGAAACGGCGCATGATGACGGCCGTTGCGCCCAGTCGATGTTGTGCCGCCGAAAACGCGAGCGGCGCCGCGTGATAGAGCGGGGCCGGTGACAGATAGCGGTCATCTTCGCTGATGCCGAACATGCCCATCATCCCGATTGCGGCGATGTTCGTCGCTGGATCACCTGCCGGGACCCTCGGGAGCGCACGGCGAACGCCCTTTGGCTTGCCCGTTGTTCCCGAGGAATACAACATGACCGAGCCTTCGAGTTCTTCGGCGAGGGGTTCGTCTTCGGGAGCACCGGAGACGAAGGATTCCAGGGTTTCGAAGCCTTCGATCTCACCGCCGACAGAGATGAGGATCTTCGCCCGCGGAACACGCTGCGCGACCCGGCTGGCGATCTGCGCGAATTCTGCACTGGCGATCAATACGTCTGCATCGCAGTTGTCGACAATGTACTGGATCTCATCTTCTTGCAGATGCCAGTTGACGGGTGTGAAGTACAGCCCCGTGCGGTGGCAGGCCCAGTACACATCGAAGAACTCGTTGCAGTTTCCGATCAACGCAGCAATGCAGTCCCCGTGCGAGAGGCCGGCGGAACTCAAGGCGTGGGCGATTCGCCGCGAGCGCTGTTCGAGTTCCCGATAGGTCTCTGTGAACTCTCCGTTGCCGAAGATCACTGCGGGTCGGTCTGGAAACTTCTCGGCGCTGGTCGCAATCGTGGTCATGTTTGTCCCTCCCTGTCACTTCCGGAGCATTGCATACGGCTCCGAAGCCATTCTACCCCGGACGCTGCCGGGCGAGTAAACGAGCCTCTCGCTACGTTCTGAGCCATGTCTGCCCTCGTAAGCGATCTGCTCGACTTCATCGATGCGTCCCCCACGCCCTTTCACGCGGTGCTGGAGTCGCTTCGCCGGCTCGAAGCCGAAGGCTATCGAGCTGCCAGTGAGGCGGATCTCTGGACGCTCTCCCCCGGAGATCGTCGCTACGTAGTGCGCAATGGCGGCAGTCTGATGGCGGTGCAGATTGGCAGCGAATCTCCAGCGGAAGCCGGTTTTCGCATCGTGGGCGCACACACCGATTCGCCAAATCTGCGCTTGCGCCCACGGCCCGATGTGAATGCTCACGGCTATAGCCAGTTTGCGGTCGAAACCTACGGAGGACTGCTCCTGCACACCTGGCTGGATCGGGACCTGTCGATCGCCGGGCGTGTCACCCTTCAGGCTTCCGATGGACCGCACGCGGTGTCGATCGACTTCGGTAGACCGCTGGTGCGGATTCCCAATCTGGCGATCCATTTGAATCGGGAGATTCGCGATCAGGGGCTCAAGCTCAACTCGCAGAAACACAGCCTGCCGATCAGCGGACTCGAGGGTGCACCGGGACTGGCCGAACTCGTCGTTCGGGAACTTCGCGCACAGGAGATCGCCGATGCCCACGTCGACGATATCCTGGCGTTCGATCTCATGCTCTACGACACACAGGCCGCGTCGCTGGCGGGGATCGACGAGAGCTTCATCCATGCACCGAGGCTCGACAATCTGGCTTCGTGCCATGCTGCCCTTTCAGCGTTGCTTTCGGGCAAGAGCAACGCGGCGTCGACCTCGATGATCATCCTCTACGATCACGAGGAGGTCGGGAGTCGCAGTGCGCAAGGCGCTGCCGGGACTTTCCTGCTCGATTCGATGGAGCGTTGCGTGACGGGTTTCAAGCGGGATGCGCAACAAGGTCTGGCGCGCGCCCGCGCGCGTTCGCTCTTGATCTCGGCCGATATGGCGCACGCCGTACACCCGAACTACGCCGACAAGCACGAACCGGGACACCGGCCCGTGATCGGACGGGGGCCTGTCATCAAGACCAACGTCGACCAGGCCTATGCCACCGATTCCGCCACCGCGGGTGTGTTCGCTTCGCTGTGCAAGAACGAGGGAATCGAGCCCCAGGATTTCACAAGTCGCAACGATATGCCGTGCGGCTCGACGATCGGCCCGATCAGCGCGGCTCGCGTTGGAATTCCGGCCGTCGACGTCGGCAATCCCATGCTCTCCATGCACTCCTGCCGGGAAATGGCGGGAGCCGCGGACGTCGAACCCATGGTTCGAGTTCTGCGCAGCTTCTTCGCCGGATCATGAACCCAAAGAGGACACCTACGCCATGACTCAATTGCCGCTCCAGCTCATCCTCCTGGCTGCGCTTGCCGCAGTGCTCGCCTGTGGACCCAGC
The DNA here is from genome assembly GCA_024226335.1 of bacterium. Lineage (NCBI taxonomy): Bacteria > bacterium. The sequence goes on along the minus strand of JAAELY010000545.1, from coordinate 76,151 downwards.
CTGTACACAGCGAAAGAGCAGATGAAGCACGGCAACGTCGATGAAGCCGCCAAGGTGCTCGAGGATCTCAAGGTCAAGAATCCGGACAATGTCGACGTACGCCTGGAACTTGCCGCGGCCTACTACCGCAAGGCGCGTTCGGCGATCGACGAGGGCGATCAGCTCGCCTACACGGAGAACCTGAATCGCGCCCAGGAAGAGTTGATTGTCGCGACCGAGAAGGATCCCGAGTCCCACCTCCCGCACACGTGGTTTGGCATCATCAAAGCGTACCAGGGCGATATGGACGCCTCGCTGGAGAGTTTTCGGACCGCTCTGCGCCTGGCCAAACGCGGTCCACGGGAGCGCATGGATCCCCACCTCTATACCAACCTCGCCCATATTTACGTCTACATGGGTCGGTTGAGCGACGCGCGACGTCTGGTCGACCGAGGCCGAAAAATGGGGGCGACTCACTCGGAGATCGAGCGCATCGAGCTTCTAGCCGCCTGGAAGAGCGGGGATATGGTGGAAGCGCGCGATATCTTCGACATGGCCGCAGAGCTGACGCCCGGCTTCGCGGATACCTGGGATACGGCGAAGCTGCCCAAGCCGATGGAGAGTCTCGAGGACTTCGCAGCAGTGTGCTGCGCCAATCCGACCTGCGGCCCTCACATGGTCGGAGCTTGCAAGAAGATGCGGCGCGAGGTTGCAACGCGTGAACTCGACCAGGACACGGTTCGAAAACAGCTCCAGCTCGAGATGGAGCGGCGTCGCGAGTTGAAGAAGATCTACGACGAACGCAAGGATCTCGAGATCAAGATCGAAGATCCCGACCCGTCGGAATAGGCCGGAATCATCACCGGGTCGCTGCTGCGACCCGGTGTATATCCGACCGGCCCGTGAGTCCTATAGCTCTCTCAGAGATCCAATGACCGACTCCACCATCGATTTCGCATCTCCGAATAGCATCATCGTCTGATCCAGTCCGTAGAGTGGATTGTCGATGCCGGCAAAGCCGGGATTCATGCTGCGTTTACAGACCATGACGGTCTTTGCACGGTCGACTTCGAGGATCGGCATTCCGTAGATCGGGCTACTGGTGTTCTCGCGCGCGTCGGGATTGGTGACGTCGTTCGCTCCGATCACCAGCGCCACATCGGTGCGCGGGAAGGACGGGTTGATTTCCTCCATTTCCACTAATTGCTCGTAGGGAACGTCGGCCTCGGCGAGCAGAACGTTCATATGCCCGGGCATGCGACCGGCGACTGGGTGGATTGCGTACTTCACGTCGACGCCGCGTTCGGTGAGGGCGTCGGAGAGTTCGCGCACGACGTGCTGGGCCTGTGCGACCGCAAGCCCGTAGCCCGGAACCACGATGACCGAGCGTGCGGCGTCCAGGATCACGGCGGCGTCGTCTGCGGAGCCGCTCTTGACCGCGCCGCCCGAGGCCGTGACCTGCGCCGGGGCTCCCTCGGCTGCTGCGCCAAAGGCTCCGAAGATCACATTGGCCAGAGAGCGATTCATGGCCTTGCACATGATATTGGTCAGGATGATTCCCGATGCGCCGACCAGCGAGCCGCTGATGATCAATACCTGATTCTCGAGCACGAAACCGGTCGCGCACGCGGCTAGACCCGAGTACGAGTTGAGCAGAGAGATCACCACGGGCATGTCCGCTCCGCCGATCGGAATCACCAGCAGCACGCCGAGCAATAGCGACAGCCCCGCCAGCAGCCAGAACGAGTCTCCGGCGACCGGATCCATGACGACCATCACCCCGAGAGCCGCGATGGCAATACCAATCGCAGCGTTGACGAGTTGCTGCGCCGGGAAGACGATCGGCTGTCCCGACATCAGTTCCTGGAGCTTTGCAAAGGCGATGAAGCTACCCGTGAGCGTCACGGCGCCGATCAGCGTGCCCAGAACGATGGGAATCGAGATCTCCAGAACAGGAGAGACGCCGTCGTTTCCGAGCCGGATCAATTCGGCGGCGGCCACCAATCCGGACGCAGCGCCGCCCAGTCCGTTGAATACGGCGACCATCTGCGGCATGGCCGTCATCTGTACACGTGTGGCTGCGATGACGCCGAAGATCGCTCCGACCGCGACTCCTAACGTGATTCCCGCGTAGCTGACGACTTCCTGGTGCAACAGGGTTGCGACGATCGCGATGCCCATGCCGACGGCCGCGAGCAGGTTTCCTGTGGATGCGGTCTTCGGCGAACTCAGGCGTTGAATCCCGACGATGAACAGTATCGACGCGGCCAGGTACGCAAGCGAGATGAGGGTTGGCATTAGGCGTCCCTCTCTTTCTTGCTGCGGAACATCTTGAGCATGCGATTGGTTACGAGGAATCCGCCCACCACGTTCACCGTAGCGAGTGCAACGGCGACGACGCCGAGGACGGACGCCAGATTCGTCTTCTCCGCGCCGGCTGCGAGCAGCGCGCCGATGATCGCGATTCCAGAGATCGCATTCGAGCCCGACATCAGCGGCGTGTGTAGCGTGGGCGGAACCTTGGTGATCAGTTCAAAGCCGACGAACAGGGCCAGCACGAAAACCGTGATGACCAGAATGAAATCGCCTTCCATCATGCCTCCAGAGCAGCGCGCACACCGTCGTGTACGACCTTGCCGCCTCGGGTTACGAGGGGTCCGCTGGTGAGTTCGTCTTCCAGGTCGAGCTTCAGCTGTCCCTCTTCGACGAGATGCGTGAGATAGTTCTGGAAATTCCGGCCGAGCATCTGGCTCGCATGCACCGGTGTGTCGCTGGCTACATTGACGGGGCCGTGTACCCGAACACCGTTCGAGTCCACGATCTCGCCTGCTTCGGTCAATTCACAATTCCCGCCCTGTTCGGCGGCCAGATCGATGACCAGTGAGCCTGGGCTCATGCGCTGCACCTGCTCGGTCGTCAAGAGGATCGGGGCGCGACGGCCAGGTACCAACGCGGTGCAGATCACGACGTCGGAGTTTGCGATGTGCTTGCTCAGGACCTCGCGCTGCTTCGCCTGTTGTTCTTCGGTCTGCTCTCGGGCATAACCGCCCTTGTCTTCGGCGTCGCCACCGATCGCTTCTTGCGCGACGAATCGCGCTCCGAGACTCTCGACCTGTTCCTTGACCGCGGCCCGGATGTCAAATGCTTCGACCACGGCACCCAGCCGTCGTGCCGTAGCGATGGCCTGCAACCCTGCGACACCCGCACCCAATACGAGGACGCGTGCCGGTTTAAGCGTTCCGGCAGCGGTCATCATCATTGGCATGAGTTTCGGCAGTGCCAGAGCCGCAAGCAGCACAGCGCGATAGCCGGTGATGGTGCTCATGGAACTCAGAACGTCCATGCTCTGTCCTCGCGTTATGCGCGGCATGAGGTCCATGGCAAACGTCGTGACTCCGCGATCGGCCAGCGCGCGCACGATTTCCAGGTTCGCGTATGGATTGAGGATGCACAGAAGGGTGCTGCCTTCGCGCATCATCTCGACTTCACGAGAGTCGGTCGCCTGCACCTTCGCGATCAGATCGGCTGCGCCGTAGAGTTCGGCAGCGGAGCCGACCAGTTTTGCACCGGCCTTCTCGTAAGCAGCGTCTTCGAAAGCGGGACGGTGCTCGCCCGCGACTTCGACGTGTACGTCGAGTCCGAGTCCGATCAATTTCTTTGCTGAATCGGGAGTGATCGCGATGCGGTTCTCTCCCGGGGCGATTTCTCGAGGTGCGCCAATGATCAAGGTTCTTCCTCTCACGGCATGAGTTCAGATTGCGGTTTTTCCGACATCCCGATAGGGATGCCCGGTGCCGATGCCCTTGCCGGACTTCCGGCACAGGACACTAGCTCGTAAATCCAGTTCTGGCCGATGAAAACGTGCATCGAATAGCCCTGTTTGGGCGGAATTTTGCACTATTTGTCGATTGACGCACGACCGGGGTATCCAGTGGACGGCCTTGTTCCCCCGCGCGTGTTGTTGCCCAACGGCTCCCCGGTGGCTCCGGCCTGGCGGCCCGAAAATTGCGGACAGGTGCGACGGCTTTTTCCGGGTTGAGACATCTGCGACAACAATCGCGCTCATCACGGAAGCATTCCCAAAACGCGCTTGCGGCGTCTGCGGGCATAGCACATACGGTTGATCCACGAACTCGTTGACTTCACCTGGGTAGCATGCAGACATCGAACCAGAACCACTCGCGAACAGATTCAGAAGACCTGCCGGGTCGCGTCGCGCACGCGATCGGCACGCCGCTCTCGGCCCTGATCGGTACAGCACAGATGTGCGTCGAGGATGCGAATGGTAGCGATCCCCGTCTCGATCGCATCCTGCGCTTGAGCCGCAGGGTCGCCGCGATCGTGCGTGGCATGCTCGACCTCTCGCGCACTCAAACTCTCGACTGGTCGAAGAACTCGGCCCGCGGGTTGTTGGGCGAAGCGGCGGCCGAGTTGAGCGACCGCTGTGAGAAATCTGGCATCGATATAAGTACGAGAGTGCGGCCAGATGTCCCGATTTTTGATGCCGACAAGATATTGCTGGTGACCGCTCTGGTCAGCCTGGCGGAAAACTCTGTCGATGAGATGGAGGAAACCGGTGGCGAGCTGCAGTTCGAAGCCGAGTATCGGCCTGGCGAGGGTCCGGGATCGGTCGTGCTCAGCGTGACCGACACCGGGCGCGGGATTCCCGCCGATCTTCGCGAGGAGGTATTCGAGCCCTTCGTCACATCGAGGCACAGCGGTGCCGGGCTCGGTCTTCCGATTGCCCGACAGATCGTAGAAGGCCATTCCGGCACGCTCCGTTTGAGCGATCCCTCCTGTACCGGTACTCGCATGACGCTCGAGATCCCCGTTTCGCGCGCGGGTCTGCGGGGGGATCAGTAGAAAACACTGCGCGCCCGATGCCGGGGACGGGCTTTGTAATGGGAGCCGCCCCCTCGTGTCCAGAGCCAGTGGTCCAGATCCGCAGCCCTGAGTCCGCTCAGCGATGCGAGCCGCTCGACCGCATGTACTCCGCAGGCCCGGATCTCGGTTTCCTCGGAAGATCCGCTCTCGAGCCGCTCTTCTCGTTCGATGCGCGCCAGTAATTCCCGATCGTAGATCAGAACTCCGTCCATGCGCAGTACGTGTGGGACCAGGTTGTCGGCGAATATCGTCAACTCGTCCAGATCTTCGAAACGGCCCAGGCCTCCGGGCAAGGCCAGCGCCAGATCGGCCGAGGCGATCTGCGCGCGCTTGAAGAAAGGCACGTCGAAATCCTCATATCGGGCGATGTCGCGGTACAGAGGCATCTCGATCAGGATGCGCAAGAGTTGTGCCGCGCTCCGATCGGCCGCTTCGACCAGGTTGGAGAAGCACCCGTCGAAACGCGTTGCAACCAGAAGTCCCAGTGAGCGAAACGCTCTTGCGAATAGATCCATCAACTCGGCGATGGGTTCCGCGTCCAGGTCCTGTTCAAACAAGTCCGCCGCGTCTTTCGCGCGAAAGCCCGCAAGCTCTTCTGGGCTCAGGGCCCCTTTCTCTTCGAAGCGGGCAAGCAGTCTGGCTTCCACGGTGCGATAGCCCGACTTGCCCGGAAGCTTGCGCAGATGGGGAAAGTAGCCCGAACCGAAGTTCACAGAGTCCAGTTGCAACACGAAGGCGGTGAGCGTCTCGGGGTCGTCCAGCGCTGGCAATGAGGTGACGCCCGGGGTGCGAACCTCTTCAAGCGGTAGCTGGGCGGTGTATCTGCTCAGCGCGCTCTCATCGATGTGTACGAAGCGCGCTCTTTCCGCGACCCGCGCGCAGCGCGAGCGGATTGCCTCGAACGGTCTTGCGGCTATGTCCGCGGGTACAACGCGTCGCATTTTGCCGCGAACACGAAGTCGGCCTCTCGCAATCCGTTGACCGTGTGCGTCCAGATCTCGATTGCCGCCTTGCCCCAGGCCAGGTGGATATCCGGGTGGTGGTCCTGCGCGTCGGCCATCTCACCCACCCGGTTGGTGAACGCGAGAGCCTCCGCGAAGTTCTCGAAACGGAACTCCCGGCGCAGGAGCTGGTCGTCGACGGCCTGCCAATCTTCGTCGATCTGCCCGAGCAGGGGTCGGATCTGTTCCGCTCCCAGTGGGTTTGCATCGGGAGGGCTGGGCTCGCAATCGCGCTCGGCAAGCTTCGACATCAGCGGCCTCCAGAGTTGGGAATCCATTGACGCAGTTCCCGCACTGCTCTGCGTCGCAGATTCGCGTTCAGATCGAAGCGTTCGAGCGCCTGCTTGAGCGCGCGTTTCGTCGTGGGCAGCTTCTGTGCGTTGAAGAACTCGGCGACCTCCTTCTTGTAGGCCGGAGTCTGGAGGGCCGAGGTTGCCGTTACGAGACGGGGCGCGAGTCCAGGGGAGACGCGAGGTGCAAGCTGAGTCCAGCGCTTGCGGATGAAGGCCCAGGTTGTTTCGCGCGCTCTGGGATTTGCGAGTAGTCGCATGAGTAGTGGTACGACGTCCTGCATCGGTACGTCGTCGCTCAGAGAGAGAGTGAGCGTGCGTTCGACCAGTGCGGGATCGCGGAAACTCGCAAGCGCCATCTCGAAACGGGTGCGCTCTTGGGGAGTGCGCGCTTTCTTCATTTGCCGCAGGTACTTGTCGTACAAGGTCTTGTTGCCGGAACGCGCTGCGAGATCGACTACGGGCCCGGCGAGATTCGCATCCAGAGTCGAACGCTCCTTCAGATACGGACCGATGCACTTCTGTACCTGGGCCAGTATGTCTTTGTCCTCGGCGAGTCCGCCGAGAAAGCCGAGCAGGGTCGCACGGCGCTGGCGCAGAGCATCGGTCTCTCCCCGTCGGGGTCGCCAGCCGAGCGCGTCGAAGGCAGCGCGGAAAATCCTCCCCGTCCACTCGCGATGCTCGGCTGCCGTGGAGGCGCTCAGTTCCGGCAAGGCCTGACCGTCGAGCCAGGAAAGCGGTGTACCGATTGCCGCCAGTACGTCGGGCTCTTCTTCATCGCCGAGACGTTCGATGAGTGACAGGATGCTCGCGAAATCGCCGCGATCGGCGCACACGCAGGCCCACTGGTGGCCTAGCAAACCCATGCGCTCGACCGCGCTCAAGCGTTTCAGCTCAGCACCGATGTCCTGCAGTAGATCCGGGTGGTGGACCGGATGATAGAAACCGGCCTCGTCCGCGTTCGCGTACACCCATTTGACCTCGTTCGCAGCGCCTACGTCGATTTCATTGCGTGTGCGGTCCAGGAGTCCTTGCGCCAGCTTCGTACGGCCGCGCACCGGTCTCACCCGCAACACCACGGGAATGGGGCGAGTGCTACGGCGTGCGCTCTCTGGGCGGCGAGGGTCTGCGAGAAAGAGTTCCTGGTGGGTCTTGAGGACGGCGCGTCCGCGGCGTTCGCCGAGGCGGACGCTCACGAGCGGGAAGCCGGATTCCTTGACCCAGGCACCGACGATCTTCTCGACGTTCTCGCCGGAGGCCTCTTCGAGCGCGCGCCACAGATCTGCGGCCTGGGCGTTGTCTTCCCTGTGCCGCCGGATGTAGGTACGCACGCCTTTGCGAAAGGCTACAGACCCGAGCCAGCGTTCGACCATGCGCACGACCGACGCGCCTTTCTCGTAAGTGATCAGGTCGAAGTTCTCGGTAGCTTCGTCCGGTGTGCTCACGTCTACGTAGATCGGATGCGTGTTCTTCATGGCATCCATCGTGTAAGCCGGTCCGCGGTGTTGCTCGAAATCGAGCCACATATTCCATTCGGGCATCCAGTCGTCCACGACGTAGAACGCCATCCAGGTGGCGAAGGCTTCGTTCAACCAGAGGTCGTCCCACCAGGCCATGGTCACGAGGTCCCCGTACCACATATGCGCGAGTTCGTGAGCGATCACCTCGGCCACGCGTTTCTTCTCGGCGAGCGTGATGGTCTTGGAGTCGACCAGGAGCAGGCTCTCCCGGAAAGTCACCGCCCCGGCGTTCTCCATCGCACCGAATTCGAAGTCGGGTACCGCGATCAGATCGAGCTTGTCGTAGGGGTACTTCAGGCCGAAGAACTTCTCGAGTCGAACCAGGCTTTCGAAGGCGGCATTCAGGGCGAAGCCCGCCAGGTGCTTCTTGCCCGGCACGCTCCAGACGCGGATCGGCGTGTCGCCACACATCTTGCTGCGCGAAGCTTCCATTTCACCCACGACCAGTGCGATCAGGTAGGTCGACAGGCGGGGAGTCTCGCCGAAGGTGACGGTCTTGAGCTTGCCGTGGCGTTGGGTCTTGATCGCGGGACCGTTGGAGACGATCGAGTTCTTCTGCGGGGTGGTTACCCGGATGCGGAAGCGCGCCTTCTTGTCGGGTTCGTCGAAACACGGGAAAAAGCGCCGCGCGTCAGCGGCCTCGAGTTGGGTCGCCGCGTAGCGCCGGCTCCCGGAGAGCGCCAGGTACAGACCGCGGAGGTCGGATCGAAGCGGGCCCTCGAAGGCGATGTGGATGCTGGCATCGTCGCTCTCGATGGCGCGGGAGAGCTTCAGAGTGCTGGTTTCGCGCTTCTCGTCCGTCTTGACCGCAGTGACCGGAATCGGGCCCTGCTGGTCCTCTACCTGGGTCTGGTCGAAGTCGAGGTCGACGGCGTGCAGCTCGATCGAGCGCAGCCCGGCCGCTCCCGAGAGGGTGATTCCGACGACTCCATCGAAACGGTCTCGGCGGGGGTCGACGGTGACGTGAAGATCATAGGATTCGGGCCGAGGGAGCGGATTGAGGCGCATGGTTTCGCGCATTGTAGGGGCCGTTTCCACAGCGGGCAAAACCCGCACTTGCGCTGACTCAGAGTCCGCTGTTCTATAGGCGAAAGCTCTGGAACTCGCGCCGCGTGCCGATTCCCAGGGCAGGTCCGTAGTCGTGTCACCGACCCGACCCCGAGGAGTTTCATGTCTGCTGCCCAGGGATTTTCCACGCTCGATCGCGACCGCGTGTTCCAGGAACTGGAGACGCGGGTTTTCGATCTGGCGATCATCGGCGGCGGGATTACCGCCGCGGGACTCGCGCGTGAGGCCGCGCTCCGGGGTCTTGCGGTCGCATTGCTGGAATCCGCGGATTTCGCCTCCGGTACATCGAGTCGCTCTTCGAAGCTGATCCACGGAGGCTTGCGCTACCTGGCGATGGGTGATGTGGCTCTGGTGCGAGAAACCGCCCTGGAGCGAAAGGTCATCTTCCGCATGGCCCCCCATCTTGCAGAGCGGCGTTGGATGGTCCTGCCGACGCGATCGTACGCGGGCATGATCAAGTTTCGCGCGGCGGTCACTGCCTACGAGAAACTCGGCGCAGTCGAGGGTGACGATCTGCATCAGAACTGGCAGAAAGAGGATCTCGCGCGAGAAGAACCTCTGCTCAATACCGAGCGTTACCCCAATGCGGTCGCGTATCGCGAGTACCTGACCGACGATGCGCGCCTGGTGATCGCGAACCTGCGCTCGGCTGCGGCGGCGGGTGCGTGCCTGCTCAATCACGCCGAGGTCGACGGTATTCGCGTCGAGGGTGGCAGAGCTTCCGGGATCGAGGCCACGGATCGTATCGGCGGACAGAAGATTGCCGTGCGCGCGCGTTGCGTCGTCAATGCCGCAGGGCCGTGGGTGGAAGCCGTCCGCAAGCTGGAAGAACCGGACGCGCCTTCCGTTTTGCATCTGTCCAAGGGCGTGCACGTGTCACTGCCCGCACAACGCCTGCCTTTGAACCATATGCTGGTGCTGAACCAGAAGGACGGGCGCTCGATATTCGCGATTCGCCAGGGTGAAGTCGTCTTCCTGGGAACGACGGATACGAGCTACGAGCACGAGCCGAGCCTGTGGCCGGAAATCGGGATCGAAGATGTCGAGTATCTGCTGCGACCGCTGGCTTCCTATTTCTCGGTCGACCCGCCTCAGCCCGGTGACGTGACGGCCGCCTGGGCCGGCTTGCGGCCACTGGTTGCGCAACCCGGCAAGAAGGCCAAGGACATGTCGCGCAAAGACGAGATCATGGTGAGTCGCGGCGGTGTGGTCACCGTGGCGGGCGGTAAGCTGACGGGCTATCGGCGCACCGTTGAGAGAATTCTGGACAGTGCCGGGGATGTTCTGGGGGGGAAGATTGCCGACGTCGAGGAGGGGCCTCTGCCCGGGGGCGACTTCGACGGTGATCTCGAACGGCTTTCCGCCGGACTCGCGGCGGAATTCGGTATCAGCGAACTCGCCGCCGCACGCATGTCTCGCCTGTACGGCTGCGAGGCGCGCGAAGTCGTCGGACTCGGCCCCGAGCCGATCGTGGACGATGTGCCGATCCTGGTCGGGGAAGTGGACTGGGCCGTGTCGATCGAAGGCGCTGCAAAGGTAGAAGACGTCGTGTACCGTCGCACTCGTGCGGCGCTCTATTCACCCGAGGCGAGCCATCGCATCGTCGAGCCGGTGGCGCGTCGCATGGCCGAGTTGCTCGGCTGGAACACTCAACAGGTGAGCGAGCAGGTGGAGCAGACGCGAAAACAGCTTGCTGTGGATCTGAGCTTCTCTGGAGGTCGGTCGTGAGCGATATCGTTGCGAAGTTGCGAGATTCGTTAGGGGACCTCGTCTGTACCGATGACGAGGTTCTCGACGCCCATCGGCGTGACTACTGGGCACTGGCCGAGTTGAACGATGCGATCGGCAAGGGCCCGCCCCGTCCGTGCTGCGTCGTGCTCGCATCTTGTACCGAAGATGTGGTGCGAACCCTGCGCACGTGTCGGGAGAGCGGTGTTCCCGTGATTCCGTTTGGCGGGGCTTCCGGAGTCTGTGGTGCAATCGAAGCATCTCCGGAATCCGTCGTGCTCTCGACGCGCGATATCGAGGGGCTGGTCCGAATCGACGACCAGAATCTTACGGCCACCTTCCGCGCCGGGACGATGGGTATCGACGCGGAACGGCGCGTGCAACAGGATGGCCTGACGATCGGAAACTGGCCGCAATCGGTCGAACTCTCGACGGTCGGGGGATGGGTCGCCACGCGAGCCGCAGGCCAGTACTCGACAGCCTACGGCTCGATCGAAGATCTCGTGCTCGCCCTCGAAGTCGTCTTGCCCGACGGTTCCATCGTGCGAACCCGCGAAACTCCCCGCGCTGCAGCGGGTCCCGATCTTCGCAATCTCTTCATGGGCAGCGAGGGAATCCTCGGTGTTGTCACCGAGGTCACCTTCTCGTTGCGGCCTCTTCCCGAAGCTACGAAAGAGCAGGCGTTTCACTTTCCCTCGCTCGAAAGTGGAATCGAAGCGATTCGTCGCTTCATGCGCGCGGGCTGGCGCCCTCCGGTCGTCCGCCTCTACGATGCGCATGAATCACAGCGCATCTTCAGCGACTACACGCCCGAAGACCGAAACCTGCTGATCCTGCTTCACGACGGTCCGGTTTCCGCGGTCGAGGCACAGTTCGAAGGAGTGGCCGAGTTATGCCAGGCTGCGGGCGGCGCGGAAGCTGACTCCGCCTGTGTCAGCGAATGGCTGGGGCACCGCAACAAGGTGCCGGGTTTCAAGGAACTGAACGATCGCGGGTTGGTGGTTGATACGATCGAAGTCGCGAGCACCTGGTCACGTGTCGCCGATCTCTACGAACGCGTCACCAGGGCGCTTCGCGAGATGCCCGAGGTCCTGATCGCTTCGGCGCATTCGAGCCATTCCTATCGCTCGGGTACGAACCTCTACTTCACCTTCGTAGCGCGCGCTGAAGACCGCGCTCGCATGCCCGAAATCTACAGCGAGTGTTGGGACCGCACCATGCAAGCAACGGTCGAAGCGGGTGCCGGAGTGGCCCATCACCACGGCATTGGCCGTGTGCGTCGCGGCAGACTCGTGGATGAGGTCGGCGAGAGCGGGGTTGCGCTCTTGCGCAAGATCAAATCTGCCCTCGATCCGCAGGGCCTTCTGAATCCCGGTGCCCTGCTTCCGCCGGAGAAGGGCGAGTGAGTTCCTCTCCCGTCCTTTCCCTGGATCTGGGGACGACGGGTGTGCGCGCGCTGGTGATCGATCCCGATGGCCGGGTTTGTTCGCGCATCTACGCGCCTTTGGCGGTCTCGTATCCGTCGCCTGGTCGCGTGGAGCAGGATGCTCTCGATATGTGGGAGCGCAGCCTCGAAGTGATGCGCGGTGCGCTCGACGAAGCGGGGATCGGAGCGCAAGAGATTTCTGCGATCGGTGTGGTCAATCAGCGCGGGCCGACGATCGCGTGGGATGCCAGGAGTCTGGAACCACTCGCGCCGGTGATTGGCTGGCAAGACCAGCGAACCGAGGAGCGCGTGGCGGAGTTTCACGCCATGGGAATCCCGCTCACCACCATGGCGTCACTCACCAAGTACGAATGGTGGATGAAAAACGACGAGACCATTCGCGCTTCAGCGGCGGCTGGCAGTCTGCGAATTGGAACACCCGACACCTGGCTGACTGCAAAGCTGACCGGCGGAACGGCGCACATAACGGATCCGAGCAACGCATCGTGCACGGGTCTGCTCGACAATGCCGTCGGGGAGTGGTCGGCTCCTCTGGTCGAACTCTTCTCGGTACCGGCAGATGCATTGGCCGAGGTCGTGGCCACCAGTGAGGTCGTCGGTGAAACCCCGAAGTCCATGCTCGGGGCGGCGATCCCGGTAGCCGCGCGCGCCGGAGATCAGCAGGCCGCGAGTTTTGGCCAAGGAGTCCATCGCGCCGGAGAAGCCAAGCTGACGCTGGGGACCAGCGCAATGCTGGATCTGCACACCGGCGACGTCGTCGTCGAGCCTCCCCGCGGGGCGTTTCCGCTCTCGCTCTGGCGTCTTTCGAGCGGCGAACGCGCGTTCTGTGTCGAAGGTACGGTCAAGACCGCCGGGTCGGCGATCGAGTGGTTCGTCGAACTCGGACTGGCCCCTGATGCTGCTGCGGCAAGTGCGCTCGCGGCCAGTGTCGATTCCTCCGAAGGTGTCTGTTTCATACCCGCTCTTCAGGGACTGGGCACGCCATACGGCGATGACAATGTGCGTGCGATCTTTACCGGTATGACGCGAGGCTCTGGGCGGGCACAACTCGCTCGCGCTCTCTTCGAGGGGATCGCCTTTCGTTGTGTCGAACTGGCGACGGCTCTGGATCTCGACGATACGCCACTGCGAGTCGATGGAAACCTGGCGCGCAGCGAGTTGCTGTTACAACTGATTGCCGATCACGCTGACCGCGATGTGCTGCGGGCTGCCGAGTTCGAGTCGACTGCCTTGGGTGCGGCCTTCCTGGCCGGACTCGCGGTCGGAGTCTTCGAAAATCCCGCGCATTGCGCCTCGCTGCTCGCCCAGCCGAAGCGCTTTGCACCTGCGCTAGACGAGAGCGAGCGCCAGGCGGCCCGTGCACGCTGGAAGCGAGCGATCGAGCGCATTCTGGAGCCGAACTGATGTCCCGCGTCGGGTTTTCGGATCTCCCTGGGGAACTCCGGGTGCATTCAGGTTGATGGAGGAGTTTGAAATGAGTCTTAGTCGCCGACATACAACGACCCGCCAACTCTTGGTCGGGCTCTTGACCGGTCTGCTCTTCGCCTGTGGAGGCGATGCACAGACGACGAAGGAAGTTCTTCCCGCCGAGCCCGCCATACCGAATATCGATGAGGCCTCGACTGCAAAGGTTCCAGTCTCTCATTCGGTTTCGCTACCGGAAAACTACCCGGCGGATGTTCCGGCGATCGGTGGGCTCCAGCCCAGTAAGGTCGAATTCTTGAACCAGGGGAGCCATAGGCTGGAGTTTGTGGGCGACGGGGATCCCGCCCGTCTGCGACTGGCGTTCGGGAAATCACTCGCGGAGGCCGGGTGGGAGGTCGTAATCTCTGAGGCGTTGAGCAACGGAAGACAGCAAGCGATTCTCGCTACCAAGGGCACTCGCTCGCTCAGCCTGAAGCTCGAATCTCACGGCGAGGGAGTTCGTGCCGAGCTGACCGTTGATCCTGAAGCGGGTTAGTCCGCGTCCGATGCTTCGGCGATTGGCAGAGTGAAGCTGAACGTGGAGCCCTTTCCGACTTCGCTCGTGAGATGAATCTGGCCGTCCATCGCGCGAACCAGATGCCTGACGATTGAAAGGCCGAGTCCGGTGCTTCCCAGTGCGCGCGATCGGGCTGCGTCAACTCGATAAAAGCGCTCGAAGATCCGCTCGCGATCCCCCTCTGGGATTCCGATCCCTGTATCGGCGACGCGAATCTCCAGGCGGATACCGCGCTGCTCGCAGTAGACGTCGACCCTGGATCCGGGATTGGAGTAGCGTGCAGCATTGCTGAGAAGATTGGACAGAATCTGTTCCAGCGCGCCGCGATTCGCGTAGCACCGAGGAACCTGATTCGCGTGGAGCTTCAGTTCGATGGCCGCTTCCTGAAAACGCGGCCCGAAGTCTGCGACAACGGATTCGATTATGGGCGGTACGTCTAGTGCATTGAACTCGAGTGTCGTCGTGCCGCTCTCGATTCGAGACAAGGTGAGAAGATCGTCGATCAGGTTCGACATGCGCTGAGCGTTGCGCACGATTACGTCGAGGTAGTGCGAGAGCTCTTCAGGACTGACTTCTGTGCCCGGGCCGGAAAGAGAATGGGCGAAACCCTGGATGGCCGTCAGCGGTGTGCGCAGTTCGTGGGACGCGTTGGCGATGAAATCCCGTCGTACTTCGTCGACACGTCGCAGTTCTGAAACGTCGTGGAATACGGCGACCGTACCTGAGCGAGGACTCGTCGCGGGAAAACCCGAGGCGTGCATCAACAACACTCTGTTCTTCTCCGCCTGGACTTCCAGCTCTCGAACAACAATTTCATTGCCGGTCGCGGCATCGTGCAAGGCCTGGATGATCTCGGGCGAGCGGATGATCTCGGGCACGGGACGGCCGTGAAACTTGCCCCAGACGGAGAGCATCTCTCTCGCGCGCGGGTTGACGAGCAACACCTTTCCCTCGCGGTCGATCACGATCACGCCTTCCACCATGCTCGAGACGACGGCTTCGAGCTGTACTCTTTCTCGCAGTACCTCGTCCGTGCTGGCGCGCATCTGCCGTGCCAGGAGATTGATCGAGGCGGCGATCTCGCCCCGCTCGTCCTTACTAGCCCAGTTCAAACGACTTCCGAGCTTGCCCTCAGCGATGTCTGCCACCACTTCGCGGAGTTCGCGAATCGGTCGCAGGCTGAGAAGGGAGAGAGCGTATGAAAGCCCGAGCGCTGCGACGAGGCCGACCAAGCTTGCGACGATCAGTTCTTTGCGCAGCTCCGCAATAGCTGCTTCGAGTTGATCGAGGAAGACGGACAGACGGACGACGCCGTAGACTTTCCCGGAATCCTCATCCGGTACGCGAACTGCGACGTACAGGAGAGATCGTTTCAGCGTATCGCTTCGTCGAATGCTGTGTCCGACACCCGTGTGCAGGGCTGCGACGATTTCGGGGCGATCGGAGTGGTTCGTGAGCCCGGAGATCTCGGCCAGGGAAACTTCGGAGTCTGCGAGTACGAGGCCGGATGGATCGATCAGAGTGATTCGCGCACCGATCGAAGCGGATCCCTCGAATGCAATCCCCTGGAGTCGCTCGGCATGGACTGGGTCGAATCCGACTCTCTGGACCAGCTGAGCCACCAGATTGGCCTGGTGCTCGAGGTTGGCCTCCATATTGCTCGTAGTGCGTTCTCGAAACGTTCTCTCGGCCAGGAAGCCACTGGAACTGATGACGACGACGATGAGTAGCGCAAGCGCACCCATGATCTTGAGCTGGATTCTCGACATGACGGCTCCGGGATCGTCTCAGGGCTTCATTCCATTTTCACCGAGCGCGGGAGCGGGCATCAGTCAGTGAACCGATAACCCACGCCACGAACAGTATGGATATAGCCACCGGCGTTGCCGAGTTTTTCCCGCAGTCGCATCAAATGCGTGTCCACCGTACGGTGGGTCACGGTGATGTCTGATCCCCAGAGTTCATCCAGGAGTTTCTCCCTGGACAGTACTCGCCCCGGTCGGCTCATCAACGCACTCAAGAGGCCGAACTCCTTTGCGGTCAGGTAGATCTCCTTTTCTTCGACCGTACAGCGATGGCGCTCGAGGTCCAGCAGGAGGAATCCGTGTTCCAGGTAGCGGGCTGCAGATGAAGAGGATTCCGGACGGCGCAATACGGCTTTGACCCGCAACGCGAGTTCGCGTGGGCTGAAGGGCTTGGTCACATAATCGTCGGCTCCGAGTTCGAACCCCACGATACGGTCCACTTCTTCGGCGCGAGCCGTGAGCATGATCACGGGAAGCTGGGCTGTCTCTTTCCGACTCCGGAGTTCCCGACACACATCGGTTCCCGGCATATCCGGCAGCATCAGGTCGAGCAGGACGAGGTCCGGCAGGCGCCCGGCGACACATTCGAGCCCCTCTTTGGCCGTAGCGGCCGTCTCCACTGAAAAGCCCTCCTGTTTCAGGCCGAAGCTCACCAGTTCCAGGATGTCGGGCTCATCGTCAATGACGAGGACTCTCTTGTTCACGGAATCCCTTCCTCCTCGGACTCGAGATCGGATTCAAGCAGTAGCGCAGCCGTGTTACGAGCCGGTGACGATGGCATGGCGAGGATGTGAATCCCCTGGCAACCGCAGTCTACCCCCGGCCGTGGGAGCCTGCCCAATTCTCACACGGCGGAAATCTCCGGAACGGCTGATACTATTTGACCCATGGAGCAGTTACCGAGTCTTGAGTCTCGTCTAGTTCGGGCATTGGGCGGAATCGCTGCGGTCGCGATCGTCGGCGTGCTTGCGATTCTTCCCTATCGCATGTACGAGCGGGACATCCGCCACGCGCGCGTCGAGGCGCATCGCCTTGGCAGCGTGATTCACGTCGGGGTCAGCGAGGCGGTCAGTCGCGGTGAAGATATTCGCAGCCTGGTCAACCGACTGCAAAACGTCGGCGGCGTCGAGATGGCCTTGCGCACTCTCCAGCCCGGAGAAGAGTTGCCTATGGATCGTCGACGCGGAGCGCTGACACGCGTTCTCGGAACTGACTTCAGCTACGTGGCTCCGGCCGTGCTCGCTCCTGATGGGCAGACCTGGCTAACGGAGATGCACTTCGATCTGGCACCCGTGCGCCGGGAGTCGATTCGAATCATCCTGGACCTCGTGATCGCGGTGGTGCTCGGTTCGCTCGTATTCTCCGCAGTGATCTACCTGCTTGTTCGAAGGGGTCTGCTGGTCCCGCTTCGAGCCGTCACCGAGCACATCGTGCGCCTGGAGGGGGGTGGGAGCGATTCTGCCCTGCCGCGCTTCCAGACCCGCGAGATCCGCGATCTGGCGGAAACCGCTGAGCGCGCCTGTCGGCGTTCCTAGGCTGCTCAACACTCCGCGATCAGGGCAGATCACCGCGACGAAAGGCCAGGAAACCTGCGATTGCCGCGAGTGAGCCGAGTGTGACGGGATACAGGGCGGCCCACGCCAGATACGCTTCGTGACCGAAGGTATCAAAGATCACGAATGCCGTCGGTCCGAGTACGATCAGCTCCGGATCGAATAGCATCATCGCACCGGTCCGGAAGACCTGAAGCGGGTTGGCCAGTGCCAGACCGATCGCGGTATCGGCTTCGATGCCGCCCTGAATCAACAGGCCGAGCAGGATCAGATCCAGAAAGAGCAACAAGCCGAGCCAGAGTACGAAGGCCGCTCCCTGGGCTACGTCGACAGAGCGCGCCAGCGTCGAGATCAGCATCCCCAGGCCGAGAAAGCACCAGATCAGGCCCGCGAGCAGCCCGGAGTAGATGGCGAAGAGACGCCACGGAACGTGGGCCTCACTCCAACTCGCCCAGCCCGCAGCCGCCGCCATTGCCAGGAAAACGGGCAGGAATACAACCGCAAAGCGTCCCAGGAGTTTTCCCCAGTACCAGGCCCAGAGAGGGATGGGCAGGGCGAGCAGATACTCGTTGATGCCCGCCTCGCGATCGCCAGCTACGGAGCGCACGGTCGTCAACAGGACGAAGATCGGCAGGATGGCCATGCACAGCTGGATGTAGGTGGCGAGGAAACGCGATAGCCCGATCAGGCCGAGTACGCGCGACTCCGTAAGCCCTAGAGCGAATAGCAGAGCGACCGCACCGCCGAAGACCAGCGAGTAGACCAGGAACCAGCGTGCGCGTAGCGATTCGCTCACGTCAAGGTGGGCAGTGGCGAGGAGTGCACTCATCGTCTGACGCTCCCATGGGCACTTCGTTCTTCACTGCGAACGCGAGCGCGCACTTGCTCGAAACTCAGGTGTTTCTCGCCCGGATCGCTCGTTGCTCCCCAGCCGAAGTCCATGGGTGTGCCCCGCGCCGGTTCGTAGTACGCCTGCCGAGCATCCAGCCAGACGCTCGTGCGGTGGTCCCGAATCCAGATTTCCGAATACCGCGCTTCGGATTCATCCAGCCAGAGTACTGCGCAGCCCAGATCGTCGAAGTCGCGGACCTGGCCCGAGTCCGAGAGTCGGATCTGCGCTGCGAAACGCGGATCTGAAATGGTCATGCGACAACGCTCGCAAGTGTCCCGATCCCAGCGGATCGGCGTCGGCCCGGTGCTCGGCTCAGAGCAGGCGCATAGCAACGCGATCAGCAGCGAAAACAGGCGTGTCATCCACCGTCCTCTTGGCCCGGTTCTTCGCGCAGGACGAGGTTGGCGACCAGGCCGGAATAGCGAGAGAGCATGCCCATGAAGCGCAGTCTATCGGGTCCGGCAATGCGTCCCTTGAAATACAAGCCGTCGCCTTGATCGCGCAGGCCCCAGTTCTCGAGAGTGAGGGCGATTGTCCGCTCGTTGCGTCGCAGTCGGAGTTCGCAGGAGAGCAGAGTCGACAGCGAGACCGCGTCGGCGAGCGGAGAATCCAAGGAGACGCGCCCGGAATCGATCTCGACCACGCGGTTCACCAGGCCCGAGACCTCGTCCAGGCGATGGCTGGACAGCAGCATGGTCTGGCCCTCGCTGCGCTCGGCCAGTAGTTCGAAGAAAACACGTCGGGCATCCGGGTCCAGGTTGGCCGCTGGTTCGTCCATGATTTGAACCTCAGTCTGCCGTCCCAGGGCGATCGCGATCAATAGTTTCTGCTTCTGCCCGCCCGAGAGTTTGACGAAGGGCTGACGCCAGACGTCACGAGCGTCCATGCCCAGGCGGGTTGCCACGGCCTGGATGTCGCGCGGTTCACACCTGCAGATCGATGCCGCGAAGCCAATCAGCACACCGACCGGATGGGGCAGGGGGGGAGGGGTCTGCGGCACGAAGCCGACGCGCGAAAGGACTTCGCGTCGCTGCTCGCGTGCCGAAGCACCGCCGATCAGCGCCGATCCCCCGTGAGCGTACTCACCCAGCAGGCAGCGCACCAGAGTGGTCTTGCCTGCACCGTTTGCGCCGACCAGCGCGACCCGCTCACCCGTTACGATGTCCAGGTCGACGCCTTCTAGCACAGACTTGCGGCCGAACCCTTTCGTGAGCCCCGCGATCCCGATCACCGGTGAATTCAAAGCAGGTCACCGACGCCGCGCACCTTGAAGTTCAACGAATCGGTCGGGCACACGTCGACACACATGCCGCAGCGCGTGCAATCCGGACCGATGTCCACACTCAGATCCTCTGCACGTCCCTTGATGGTCATCTCCAATACGTGCGGTACTTCACAAACCTTGCGGCACTCGCCTTCGTGGCTGCAAGCTTCCAGGTCATAGGTCACGCGCAATGGTGCGAGAAGTCCGAGCAAGCCATAGCTCAGCCCGACCGGGCAGACGTAGCGACACCATGCGCGACGCGAGTAGAAGACTTCGAAGAGTAGGATCATTCCCACCCAGGCCAGGGCCAGGCTCGGGCCGTAAACCAGGGCACGGCTCAGGATGCCGATTGGATTGAGGGCGAGAAAGAGCACGTACCCGCTCCCGAACGCGAGTAGCGCGAAGACGATCCATAGCGCACTCCGGACCCCGCGGTGCAGGATGTGATCGCGTACCCACCCTTTTTCCGCGAGTCGCAGGTGTAGCATCTCTCCCAGTTCCGAGACAAAGTGATAGGGGCAGACCCAGGAGCAGAAACTGCGTCCGCCCAGCAGCGTCCAGAAGATCATCGCGGTGATAGCGCCGATCATCAGGTTCACGAAGATGTGCCGGTGCGCGAGTACGACGAGCAGACTCGAATAGGGGTCAGCCATATGGAAGCCCAGAAAGCGCGAGGCTGTCATCGATCCTTCGACCAGTTGCACATCGACCCAGAATGACAGAGTGAACAGCAGGTTGGTCGAGATCAGAACGGCCCAGCGCTTCTTGCGCCAGGGATGAGGTCGCGGATCTGCGGCCATCTCGGCAAGGAGTGCGTCCCTTTGCAGATAGCCCCGTTTCGCCGCATACACGGCCTTGGCCGCATCGGAAATCCTCTGCGCTCGTCGCGGAGCACGGCCTAGCATCACGCCGAGATCCTTGAGTAGTCTCATGCGTTCTTCCAGTGCTCGCGCGGTTTGACCGCGATCGACGGCGCATCTGCTACCGGGCAGATCATCTCGCAGACGCCACAGCCCACGCAGGCTTTCCGTACTTCGGGTGTCATGGCTCCCTTCGGAGCTTCAGCTCCCAGCGGAATGAGTCCGATCGCCTTTTCGCCGATCGGGCACTCGAGAACGCAGAGGTCGCACAGGTCGCGGTCGTAGGAGTGACCGCCGACGGATAGAGGAGTCCAGCGGTCGATTTCCTTGTAGCGCAGAAGGCCGTCGAATTCGCCGCCGCGCGCCTTGCCTCGGAACTCCAGGCCATGTCGTGCAAGGCAGGTGTCTGGATTCGTCAGGACTGCTACACCCGCTTGAACTTCTTCCTTGGCGCTGACCTCGTGATCGAGGGCGCCTGTCGGACAGGCGAGAATGCAGGAGAGGGCGTCACAAGAGAAATCACAAGCTTGAGCGCGCGCTTCAATGAAGGGAACACCGACCCCGAGTCCATCGTCGGCATCCGCGAGTGCAATGGCCTGCACCGGACAGACCTGCACGCATTGACCGCACTTGATGCAGGCGGCCAGGAATTCACTCTCCTCGAGGGCTCCGGGCGGGCGCAGCCGAGTCTGCCAGCGACGGATGACGGGAAGCCAGGCCAGAGGCTGCAGGAGCACGATCCCCGCTCCGACCATGAAACTGCGAAGGACCTGCCTGCGCCGTTCCTGCTTGCGTCCGAGCTTCGGGCGCCTCCGAGCGCGCTTCTTGTTCGGTCTGGCTTCGCTCACCTCAGTCTCCATCCCCATGGAAGACAGGCTGTGAGTCTTCGAGAATGACGGTTGGCTTGCTGAAGGGGAGTAGGCGTTCGAGGAAGTCGAGTGCTTCGAGTGCGGGTGAGGCTCGGAAGAATTCGATGGCCGCAACTTCCATCCAGAGCCGATCGGAGTAGGCCATCAGCTTGTAAGGCGTGTCTCCGATCCCGTCTGCATCGCGATCGAAGCCCTGGTAATCGTCCCAGTAGTTGCCCTTCCAGGAATTGCGTCGCACGCTCCCACCCCCGCGAACGGCTACCTGGGCGTGATTGCCTTCAAAGCGATTCCCGCTGAGCACATTCCCCGGCCAGTCCGTGTGGAACAGCACCCCGCTTCCGTTGAACGCGATCCGATTGTCGAGGATCTGATTGGTCGATCCAGGCTGGTAGGGTGAGACGTCCAGATAGATACCGGCGGCGTTGTACAGGATCGAATTGCGCTCTACTCGGACTCTGCTCGTCTCCTTGAAGCCGATCCCCATTCCCGTGGGACCCACCGATCGATAGATGCGGTTGTCTCGGACGATCACGTCGTCGCTGTACATGAGAAAAATGCCTACCAGATTTCCGTGGTAGTCATTTCGCTCGACCACGTTCTCCTGGGCGTACATGAAGTGCAGCGCGTAGCGGCTTCCACTCGTGACGTTGTCTGAGATCACGTTGTCGCGCGAATACCAGACGACTGTGTCGCGCACGTCGCGAATCCGATTGTGTTCAATACGATTGCGCATGCTGTACCACAGCCGGATCCCGTCACCGCGCAGGCCCATCATCAAGGGCTTGGAGGTGATCGTATTCCCGCGCAGCAGATTGTCGTCAGATTTCTGGAGTTCGATTCCGAACAGGCAATCGTCGAGTCGGTTCTGTTCGATCGTATTCCGGTGGCCTCGAACCCGAACACAGGCGTCCAGGGTATCGTGAATCTCGCCGGATCCGCTCAGGTGCAGTCCGCGCAGCACGATGTCATCGCCATTGATGGTCACGACCGTACCCACGCCTCCGTTGCGGATCTCGACCGAGTTCGCGCCGTCGATACGCATGGCTCGGCGTATGACGACTGGCCCAGCGTAGATTCCTGCCTTGGGCTGGAGCAGACCTCCTGTGGGCGTGGCATCGACGAGTCTCTGAAACGAGGGAAGCCCAGAACCGGGTACGGCTTCCGCGCTTGGCAGCAGGAGAGCCAGCCAGAGCGCGGCTAGGAGGGCGCGCTTCCGCCGCGCATCAAAGCGAAGCGCCTGGCTCACCCGTTGCCTCCCCGGCCCGCGGACCGACGGAGGAAGCCGACTTCTGCTTTGCGATCGTCTTGCGACGGATCAGAGTCGAGAGCAGCAGGCTGAAGGATGCGAGACACATCAGGCCCATTCCGTACTGGGGATAAGAATACGTGCTGAACTGTGCGACTTTGCCTTGTCCGAGCACTGTAGGCATGAACGGTTTTACCGTGAACGCCGCCCAGGGGTGGAGGTTGTGGCCGAACCACCAGAGCCAGGCCGCGAAGTCGACCACGAATAACACAGGGAGCAAGATCGCCGGCAGAGGGAGTATCCACCACAGTGGTCCCGAGTAGAACAGCGCGACGATCGCGAGTGCACCGAAGAGCACGAAAACAAACGGCGCAATCGCGAACTCGTGCTGTGCGCCGCGCTCCAGCGCCTCCATGCCGATGTAGTGGTTGATGGTGTTCATCTCGTGCACGCAATCCAGGCCCTCTTCTTCGTAGACTTCCTCGCTTTCGCGGGCCTGGCAACCGTTGAACACGCCGTTGAAGTGCATGTGAATGCGAACGCCGTCTGGAAACGTGTGTTCCGGGTAGTTGGGAGCCGTCAGCGACACCCACCACATCGGCGAGAAATAGCCCGCGGTCATCAATACGACCGCGAGTGCGCTCAGCGCGGCGGGGATCGGGCCACGCTGCATTCTTCAGTCCTTGGCTTCGCGCTCGGGCCAGCGCAGTCGAGACATGTAGTCGACCACGGCCTTCAGTTCATCTTCTTTGTAACTCTTGACCACCTTCACCATATCGGGGTTGGCATTTCGGCGTCGTCCTTCGGCAATGTCGCCGATCTGTCGAAGCAGGTACTTGTAGTGCTGGCCCGCGAGTACGGGGAAGAACTTGTCCTTGTTCCCTTCGCCGAATTTCCCGTGACACGAAGTACAGTCGCGCTTGTAGAGCTTCTCGCCCAGTTCCAGTGCTTCGCCTCCACCCTTCCCTGCGCCGGTGGGAATCGGCAGGGTCTGGATGTAGGCCGCCACGTCTGCCAACTCCTGGGGATCGACAAGCGTCTTGGCGAAGGGGTACATGGTCGGGTTATCGCGCCGTCCCTCGCGAATATCCGCGATCTGTTTGATCAACACCGTCGAGTGCTGGCCCGCAAGCTGCGGAAAGGTTCCGTCAGGACGACCCGCGCCGTTGGGCAGGTGGCAGGCGGCGCAGATCTCATACGCTTCTTCGCCGTTCTCGATGTCACCTTCGAGCGTGAGCGCCTTGACCTTCTCTCCGATCATGTCGTTCCACTTATAGCCCTCTGACTCGATGCCTTCGCTCTTGGCTGGTGCCTGAGCTAGTGCCAGTGCGGGCGTGAAGACGAGCAGCAGCAATACGATGATGGAAGCGGGTGTTCGCGGACTGAGCATCCGATGCTCTCCTTTATGGCTTGAGGGTGGAGATGTAGCTCGCCAGAGCTCCCATCTCTTGTTCATTTACCAGGACCATCACAGCCCTCATCGCCGCTGTATTCGCGTTGTTACGCGCGCCGCTCTTGATGTCCTTCATCTGTTGCAGCATGTAGTCGGCGTTTTGCCCGGCGAGTTTCGGATACACGGGTAGGATCGGGGTTTTCGCATCCTTCCCGTGACAGGCGACGCAAGTGCGTTCGTTATACAGCGTCGCGCCGTCTGGATTCTTGCCGGAATCTTCTGCGCTTCCCGAGCCGGCCCATGCCAGAGCGAGGGTCAGGACGAGTGTGAATGAAAAAATCGGTCGTATCACTCTTGATCTCCTACTGCACCGGTGTCGCGCCGTGTTGCTCCAGGAAAGTCTTTGCCCGAAGACCGATGTCGGCGGCCTTTACCTGGTATTGCCACCACTGTCCGGCCCAGAGAGTCGCGTTCTGATAGTCTCCGGCGGCTGCGGCTGTTTCCGCCTTCTCCTTGGCTCCTTCCATGCGGCCGAGTTGATCGACGGCGTCTTCCATCAGACTCGCCACTTCGGGAAAGCTCTTGTAGTTGACGCTCGTGATGTAGGCAACGACTGAATCGATCACGGCCTGGGTTTCTACGTTGGTCTTTACCTGCTTTTCGAAGTCAGCCTTGGTGTAACGTTCCTTGGCTTCGAGTTCGCCGACCGGGGCCACGAAGCCCTTGGGTCTGACGAGCAGATAACCTTCCATCTCCAGGTGCAACGCAGAGCAGAACTCCGTGCAGTAGTACGGGAAGACTCCCGCGACGTCAGCGGTGAAGGCAACCGTCGCAGTCTCGCCTGGCTCGAAAGAGCCGTGCACGTTGTACTTGCTGACCGTGAATCCATGCGTCTGGTCCTCGGCCCGCTCCAGATTGCTCAGGTGGATGGTGACTTCATCCCCTTCTTCGACTTCGATGATCTCGGGCGTGATGTGCGAGCGGATCAACGTACCGAAGACTTCGACCTTCTTGCCGTTGCGCTCGATACGCTCTTCTCCAGCACGCGTCTTGAAAGGTGAGCGTTGACCTGTTCGGGTGTTCGTGCCCGACTTGTAGCGCACCCGCGGTTTAAGGAGGGACGCGCGGATCGCCTGGGCGTAGTGCGGTTCTCCCAGCGGAAGTGGCATATCGTAGAGCAGTTGCATCTTCTTGCCCGAGATGTCGATCAGTTGGTGGTTCTGCGGATGTAACGGGCCGACCGGATTGAAACGGTCGATCGCCAGCTTGTTCAAGGACACGAGATACTTGCCTTCCGGCGCGACCGTATCTCCGTGCATGGTCATCAGGTGGCCGATGTTGTAGTGGATGGAGATCTTGTCGAGCAGCTTGCCTTCGAGATAGTTCCAGCGCGCCACCTGCGAGTCTACATACAGCGAGGTGTAGACCACGCCCGGCTCGGAACCGAACTGCGAGTGCAGGGGGCCCAGTCCAAGCGCCAGTTGGGTGTGCAAAGACTCCTTGAGATCGAGGATTGGAATCCCGTAGGGGTCGGTCGATGCGAACTTCTTGGCGTCGATCGCGGCTTTCATCTTCGCGAAGCTATAGACCGATACGTGCGAGTCGAGCTTGCCCGAGATCACGATGTACTTGCCGTCGGGCGACACATCGACTCCGTGGGGGCTCTTCGGTTCGGGAATCAGAAAGACCAGGCCTTCCTTCACGGCCGTCTCGATCGAAATGACGTTATGTCCGTTTATCTTTGTCGTCTTGCCGGCCGCCGCGACCTTCACCGCTTTGCGCCAATTGACCATGTGCAGGTAGTCGGTGTCCTTGGCCGAGCAACCGGCCTCGAAGGGCGGACGCCCGAGTTCGATCCCGCCCACGTATCGCTCAGTGCAAAACGAGTTCGTGAATGTCCAGGATTCGCTGGGCCCCTTGCCGAAGTCACTCAGGTCTTGTGAGTACGGCGGAAGTTCGATCGAGAACGAGTTTTCGGGCTCGAGTCGCCCCTTCTCGCGGTTGAACTTCCAGTAGGTGACGCCGCCGCGATACTTGTCGTCGAACTGTTGCAGCGGCGCATACTCACCACCCAGAGGCGCGGGATACTGCGCGGCTTCGATCACGTACTCCGTGTCGTTGGAAACGAACGCACCGCCGTGCGAGGACTGGAAGATCGGATTGACGACGATCTGCTTGGCCTCGAAGTCGTGCAGGTCGATCACCGCGAGGCGCGGATTGGCCTTGTCATTGATGAACAGGTACTGGCCGTCGTAGTTGCCTCCGGTTTCGGAAAGCGCGGGGTGATGCGTGTCGCCCCAGGTGATTTCCCGCCCGTTCATATAGCCTTGCTCGAGCACCCGCTTGCTTTCTTCCTCGAAGCCGTAGCCCTGCCACGGCTCGGGCGCGAATACCGCGATGTACTTCAGAAGGCGCATCGAAGGAATGCCGTACACGATGACCGAGCCGTTCTGACCGCCCGAGCTGAACACGAGGTACTCGTCGCGCTTGCCCGTCGGTACGTAGGTTTTGGCTGCGGCCAGCACGTCTTTCTGAGTCAGTTCGCGAGCTTTCATCACTTCCTGGAGTGTCTGTGCATGCGCTGTAAGCGCACCCGTTACCAGGAATCCGAGCGCCAGCCCGATCAGGCCCGCGCAGCGCGTCAGTCGTGAGATCGACACCCTGTGTCCCCCTCTTTTTCTTGGAGAATTTTCGCTGTCCGGATCGCAACTCGCATGCCAAGCACGGTGCGATCTGAATACGGCTCAAGTACTTGTTCTGGAAAGATTTTCTGTCCTGCGACCTGTTCTCTGCCGCGTTGCGGGTATGTGGCGAATAACCCCACTACTGGCCTTCGTGCCACACCAGTGCTCATTCCCGGACAGACTTGGCGGAGTCTCGCATAACTGACTCGCCACTTCAGCTTTTCGCGCGCTCGAAGCGGGCCGAGGGATTCGCTCCGCTCGTCCGATGACGATCTTCCCGCGCCCAAAGGTCTGTCGGTCTCGGGCAAGGCAGAAGCAGCGGAAGAAAGCGAAGTGATGCAACGAAATGCCCCATCTCCAGTTCAGGCCCACACGAGTTCGAGAGTGAGTACCGCGAACAAGCCGGTCAGGTAGAGAAGCGAAGCCGCGAAGACCGCTCGATCGGCTGTCTTCGAATTACAGCGCATAGCCTGAATGATGCGCAGGCAGAAGAAGGTTCCGCCGGCCACGGCTGTGACGAGGTAACCAAAACCGAGCGGGCCGATCAGCCAGGGAATCAGCGTCACCGGAATCAACGCGAGAGCCCAGGCGAGTTGGTGCCAGCGGGTGGCGCGGGCCCCGATTGCGCTGGGCAATACCGGGAATCCAGCTTTGGCGTATTCATCGCGGCGATACAGGGCGATTGCCCAGAAATGGGGTGGCTGCCACACGAATACGATCGCAAACAGTCCCAGGCTCCAGAGGTCGATCTGGCCAGAAGCGGCTGCGCCCGCAACCAGTGGAGAGATCGCTCCCGAGATCCCTCCCACGACCACCGCGAGCGGAGTTCGCGGTTTCAGCCAGACGGTGTAGACGAGCAGATAGTGGAGCAGGGCGGCCAGGCCGATTGCGAAGGCAAGCCAGCCACCGGCGGCGCCAACGAGCACGAGCCCGAGTGTCGCTAGCAACAGCCCGAAACAGAGTGCGCTCCGAGGGGAGATCCGCTGAGCCGGTAGCGCGCGGTCGCGTGTGCGCTCCATGAGTGCGTCCCGGTCGCGCTCGTACCAGGCATTGAGAGTACCGGCAGCGCCGGTCAGCAGGCCCGTAGCCACGACGATCGCCGTCGCCGTGCCCGCTCCCGGCCACGCGCTCCCGAGCATCATTGCCGCAGGCCCCGTCAACAAGACGAGCGGCAGCAGACGGGGGCGTGTGAGGGAGAAGTAGGCGCGAGCCCGATCGGACCAGGTCCTTTTCGAAGTCAGCGCGATGCCCGGGTCCACGACCGTCATGGTTGCTCCTGAAAACTCAGTCAATGAGGCTCGGCCGAATCCGCAGGGATTCTACCGAGTTTGTCAGTACCACTTGAAACCGGCGAGCCGGTCGAATGCGACCACTTCGCGCTTATCCAGGCCGAAAGTCAGTTTGCGCTCTGCGACGAAGGTCCACTCATCGGGATCGCGGCTGTCCCCGATCTTTACGCCAACGAGATGTTCGCCCGGTTTCACGTTGATCTCCTCGATAGCGAGGCTGTTGAGATCGCCCCAGAAACCCGCAGGTGGGTAGGCGCGTTCCAGGACGGATGCGCCATCCAGGTACACGGCCAGGCGCACATCCGAGCGTCCCCGGTCGCAGATCTTCTCCAGGCGCATATGCACGGGAAGCGCAGCCTTCTCTTCCTCCGAGAGTTCGTGGCAGTCTTCACTCATCTGCCCGGGGTGTTTGAACGTAACGACGAGCTGCGAGCCATCGGCCTGCGGCGCGGAGTAATTGAGATCGCTCACCAACCCGATGATCATCGCGGTAATAACGGCGGTAGTGACGAACGCCAGGCCCATGCGCAAAGTCGAAAGGGGTTTCGATGCCGCGCGTGTTCCATCGTCGTGAAGCGTGTTCGCGACCCGAATCATCTCGGCTTTGCGCGTGCGGTCGAAGAACAGCGTGGAAATGCGCTCACGCTCCACGAATTGCGTGCGCAGCGTCGGATTGCGCTCCCCCGACAGGCGAAGATTCAGCCAGTCGGTGCCCTCGCGATAGTGGCACTCTCCGCCACAGCCGATGATGATCGCGCGATCGGCGCCGCGACGCAGTGCTCGCTCGAGCGTAAGGGGATGCAGCCAGCCCGCACACGGTGCCTCGAGCACGCGGTAGCCCGGCAATTCGCTGCAAACGCCGGTTTCGCGGTCGATCGAAAGGAGGCCGCCCGCAGAACTCGTGCAGGTGACGGCGATATCGATCTTTTCGTCCCTTTCTGCGGCTTCAGCCAGCCATCCTTCGATCTTCTTGCGCTGTTCGCGGATGTTGAACCAGTCCAGGTCGATCGCGATGGAGTCACAGGAACCCGAGCAGATTCCGCAACCTACGCAGCGCGCGGGATTCACGTCGGCCTGGAGGGCGTAGCGCGGGTTGGCTTCGGTGCGGGGGATCATCGTGATCGCCTCGAAGGGGCAATCGTTGTAACACTGCAGGCACTCATTGCAGCGCGCGGGGTCGACGCGTGCGGGTTTCGGTTTGCCTCGGGTCATCCACCAGGGGAAGGTGCCGAGCACCGGACCGACCACGAGCGCCAGTGACCAGAGTGCGCCTCCGGATAAGCGGTCGGTGAACGCGAGCGGCATCAGGTACCACCAGTCCATGGTGAAGCTCTGCCCGAGTGCGGTCAGGTCGGCGATAGGAGCATTCGTCGCCGGATAGGCCACCGAGAGCAGCATCAAAAGGCCCAGGGTCCAGATCGTCATCGGAGTTTCGGTGACGAATCGCGAGCGACTCACACGTGTCAGGTGCAGCCAAAGGCCGATCGCGAGGCTGATTGGAACCAGCATGTGGATGAAGAAGACGACGAAGAAGAGCAGGGAGTTGACCGCTTCGTCGAACAGGAAGGAGCGCCCCATCGGGTCTACCACGATCGGCAGTACGTCGAGCATGCGCGCCGTGCCGGTCGCAATGTGCTGGGCGCGAGCATCCCAGACCAGCCAGTAACCACTCCAGCCGACGACCTCCAGAAAACCGACGGTGATCACCCCGGTGACCCAGGCCAACCAGCGCGCCCCCGCAAAGCGCCCTTCAAAAAGTACGCGCAGGAAGTGGATCAGCACGAAGAAAACGCAGGCGTCGGAGCTATAGCGGTGCAGCGAGCGCATCAGTCCGGCGGTCCAAGGATGACTCGACATGGCCGCGACCGATGAGTAGGACATGTGGACGCTCGGTCGGTACCAGAGCAACAGCAGCACGCCCGTGACGGTGGCGACAAAAAGAGCGGTGATTGCGATCGCGCCGGTGTGGTGCAGGGCGTTCAGCGATCGGGGGAGGAACGTCTCAACCAGTCGATCCAGGTACAGAAAACCGCGTTCGAGTCGTTCCAGGACCCCGTGTGCGCGGACGGGTTGCCCTAGCGACGGAGCCTGCTCAGCCAAGGTTTCCGGGCTCGTGCAGTAGCACGCGCAGGCCCGAAACCAGCCAGCGCTGCTGGTTCTCTCCAAGCGAGAAGCGGTACGCGATGCGACCGCTTCGGTCCACCAGAACGAAGAGATTGGCGTGGTCGATCTGTCCAGTTTCTTCGTTGTACTGCCTGGCGACGCCGAGATCGTCGAGAACCCGCTCTACTTCCGCGGTGTCACCGGTCACCAGGTTGTAAAGAGGGGGTGTCAGGTCGTGCATCTCGGCCAGCTCGGCGAGTACTTCCGGGCTGTCGTTGGAGGGGTCGATGGTCACGCCGATCACGTGCAGATCTCGGCGCTCAGTGGGATCCAGTTCGGCGATGGCTTTTTTTGCCTGGGTCAGGATCAGCGGGCAGGTGTGCGGGCAACTGGCGTAGACAGCCGTCACCAGGACGACCTTGCCTTTCAATCGTGCCAGGTCGACGGGTTCCCCTGTGTGGCTGGTCAGCGAGATCTCGGGCGGTTTGAAACTCGTGCGCAATGCGTCTGCCGGAAAACTCAGGTCGCCCGCCTGCGGGCTGCTGCCGCCTAGCAGGGAGAAGACGAAAGCGGCGGCAATGACCAGGCTGGCCGCGAGTGCGGCCGGTCGGATCAGCGTCATCGGTCGCATCGCCATCTCGCCCAGCTGTTTCCACCAGAAAACCAGAAAGGCCACGCCCAGCACCAGTGGTGGTAGGAGCATGGCCACAACCGGGCCCCATCTCAGATTGCCCGTCGACGGGTCGTAACCGAAACACCAGAGACGGAAATCCTCAGCGAACGCACCCAGCCCCGTCGCCGCGGGTGGCGTGAACAGGAGAGCGACCAGCAACCCCTGATAGAAGACCAGCAGTGGCAGCGCAAAGGCGGGTAGCCCGCCCCCCGTTACGAAGCGCGTGATCCGTTCCATCGTCGTTTCTCCACGATCAGCGCACGTGCCAGACGTCGGCCAGCCACATCCAGTTGGCGAAGTAGTACACGACGAAGCAGGCCAGGAAGAACAGTGCCAGTACAAGAGTTCCCGGCATGCTGTGTTCGTCATCTCCGGCTGTGTCTTCGGTGCGGAACTTCTCGGCGACCTGCCGTTCCTCGTGCCACGGTGTCATCGCGCGGCCCGCGTTCGAGCGGCCGAAGAATACGGCCGCGACCACGAGCAGGACGAATACCAACAGGCCGGTGACTGCGATGATCGCACCCACTCCCATCAAGCCCAGCATCAGGTGTGCGCCCGAGTCGAATCCGGTCGAGAACATGGCCCCTGTGAACTCCATGTCCCAGTGCCGGCGCGGGACCCCGTAGGAACCTGCGAACGACATGCCGATCGACATCAGGGTGATACCGCCGCCGAACAGCCACGGCTGGATGCGGCACCAGGTCTTCAGGTAGAACTCGCGCTGGAAAATCAGGGGCACCACATAGTAGGTGACTGCCATGAAAGCCAGTGCCGTACCGCCTACGACGGTCACGTGGAAGTGCCCGGGAATGCGCAGTGTGTTGTGCGCCATGATGTTGATCTGTTGCGTGCCCAGCACGACTCCGGTGATGCCGCCGCCGAAGCCGAAAATGATCAGCGAAAGGAAGAAACCCGAGAAACCCGGGTTGCTCCACGGAGCTGCCACCAGCCAGCCGAACAGACCGCGGTTGAAGCCCTTCTTGCGCTGGGCGACCTCGATCGAGGCCGGTACGGTCAGGCCGTGGATCATCGAAGCCAGTACGGCCAGGTACATGGCGTAACCGGTGTTCCAGATCTTCCAGCTTGCGCCCACGGCCGGATCGACCAGGATGTGGTGGGCCGAAGCCACGTTGATGAACAAGATGTAGAGCACGAAAGCGCCCCGGCACACGAGCTGACTTACCGGCTGAGCTCCTACAGTCAGTGTCCCCAGCAGATACCAGACCGAGACCATTGCGCATACGTTGATCTGCTGGGACATATGGCCCAGTGCCCACCAGGTTATGCGGTACCAGGCCGGATCGATGTACTCGACCACGCCCATCGACCACAGCCAGGTCGGGATCATCACGACCGCGCCGTGCAAGAGGGTCACGACTGCGATGATGGCGGCAGCCGTCGCGCCAAATACCACGAGCGGCACCGAACCCTCGTAGGTGTGGTCTCGCTTCGCGATATAGAGCGTGGCCAAGAAGTTGATTACTGCGACCAGCGCACCCACGGCCAGGAGGATGATGCCCAGGTAGAACCAGGGGCTGGCCTTGAGGGGCACGTACGACGTCAACAGCACATCGCTACTGCCGTTCAGTACCGCGATATTCACCATGATGCCGCCGATCAGCATCAGCGCGAAAGCGAGCCAGGCGGCCTTGGTCGATGCTAGTCGGCAATTCAGCAACGTCGTGCCTGCGAAATACAGGATCGCGATCTCGAAGTTCAAGATCATGAAGATCAGCATGTCGAGACCGTGCAGTGTCAGAAGCCGGTAGTACCAGTCTGCGGGGAGCAGATGCACGGCCGGCCAACGCGTGAGTGCGATCAGGATGGCGGCGGTGCCGCCGATGAGTAGCCACACGACGGCGACTACTGCGTGAAGCTTGATGAAGCGCTGTGCGCCCAGGCAGACGGGCAGGCCCGTTGTATCGCAACTGCGGACTGCGCCCTGGTGGTTTCCCGAAGCCCCGCCTTCGAACGGGACGTCTCCGATGGTCGTCGTGGTCATCGCGGCCTCTCCTACTCGACGACGAGAATGCGGCCGGTCATCAGGTGGTGCCCGATACCGCAGAACTCGTTGCATACGATCGAAAATTCGCCGGCACTCGTCGGCGTGATGGTCAGTACGTGGTCGTAGCCGGGCAGGATCTGGAAGTTCATGTTGAGCGGCTGTATCGAGAAGCCGTGTTGCAGGTCCAACGACGAGATGTGCAGACGGTAGGTTTGATCCTTGCGCATCTGGATGACCGGGAACCAGCTCCACATCATCGCCTGTAGATAGACGTCGCCTCCCGGCGCCGCCTCGACGATCGGAATGCCCTTCAATTCGCCGACCTTATTGGTCTCTACGAACTTGCTGACACGCTGGCTGAACTCCATCGGCTCGACGAGGTACCCCTCACCGACGCTGTTCTGCTTGCCGTAAAAATACCAGTACGGCATGGCGATGAACATCACCAGGCACCAGATCAACGCGAGTCCCACCCACAGGCGCTCGGTGCTGTCCGGTGCCTTGAACCAGTCAGCCGGTGGCTGATGGATACTCATATCGTTCTCCCTTGCCGGACCGTCACGGTAGTGTGGCCGCAGGCGTGCTCAGTAACTCGATCCAGCCCCAGATCGTGTAGGACACGGTCGGGATCAAGACTCCCAGCACGAGTAGTAGCCACGGGTTGTCCATGAGCCGTTGAATGGGATGCTTTTCATCCGTGTTCTTCGTTTCCAAAGCGCCACCTCCGTCCCAGGTGAAGAGTAATCGGTTCATCCGATTCGATGCCGCGCCACCAGGCGTTGGCGACCACGACGAGGAAAAGCATTCCCCCGACAATTGCGATCAAGCCGCCAAACCCCATCAAGCCCAGCCCCACCGACTCGGCCAGCCCTCGCGCTGCCTGTTCGGCGCCATAGACCTTTCGGCCCATGCCGTAGGCGCCCGCAAGCGCAAAACCGGCTGCGAACACTAGCATACCCCCACCGTACAATAGCGGCTGCCAGGCCGCGGCTTTGCGCATCCGCGCAGTGGGAAGTGCCAGCCCAAAGCAGGCGAGTATCGGGTAGGCGGCCGCCATGAAGGCCACCGTCACCGCACCGACCGAGGCGTGATAGTGCGCCGGTACCATCGTGTTCGATCCGCGGATCGAGGCACCGAGGGCGAAGCCCACCAAGGTGAGTGCAGCACTCACCAGGAAGGCCGATATGCGCAGATCGCCGAAAGCTCGTCGGCCGATGCGCTGCTCGCGCACGGCGAGTACCAACGCGCGTCCGCACAGTGCCAGAAACACCAGTACGGGCGGGAAGATTCCCCACTGCATCAGCGAGGTGAAGCCGGTCCGATAGGCCGGACTCCCGGTTCCCTGAAGCAGGAAGAGCAGGCCCAGGGTCCAGGGCATGAGCATCGCGCCGAAGATCCAGGTCGCGCCCCGGCCGCTGACCGGGGGTCTGCCCAGTACCGGTGTGAGCAACAGCAGCCAGACCGAGAGCATTGCGATTACACAAACCAGCTGAAGAACGTGGCCCCCGCCCCATACCAGCAAGTCCCAGCGCGCATCGGGGTCGAGTCCCGCCGGAAGGCTCAGGGCGGAGAGACCGAAAGTAAGCAACGCCAGCAACAGTCCGAGTGCGGCAACCCGCAGGCCCGCGATACATGCATCCGAAAGTTGCAGGGGGCCCGATACCGCATCGCGCGCCCAGAACAACCGACGGTCGAACAAGCTGGTGAGAACGCCCAGGCCGAACAGGAACTGACCCGTGCGGAAAAGTGGATGGTCGATGCTCGGGATGTAGTTCGCGAGTACGGGGCGACCGCCGGGCATGGACGCGCCGACGAGTAAAAGGGCGATGCCCGTGCCAGCGATATGGACCGAGTGCCTCGCCAGCCACCCGGGGCGTTCGCGTCCCGGAAGCAGGAAGAGCAGGCCGGCCAGGAAGGAGTAGAACCACGCGACCAGGGCCAGGTTTACGTGCGCGGCCAGGCATCGTTTGAAGAACAGTGGATCGGTCACCAGGCGGTCGAACGGTGGCGTTCGAGCGACGACCACGGCCAGCGCAAACAGGCCCGCGAAGACCAGCACCAACAGGGAGAGTCCCAGCCACAGGCGTGCGACGGGCGACTCTTCCGGTTGCGGCATGCTTCCGGACGCGGACATTCCTCGAGCCTCCTCGCCTGCGATGATCCATGGGGGGGATAGTGGACCTTCAGATCCGTTGGTCCACCAGGATGCTACAGTAGCAGATATCGAGTTCTTCCGGTCCATGTTTTGCAGCACCAGGGCGGGACGAAATCTGCGAAACGAGACTGCGAAACGAGGTCGGGCAGCGGATGGTCCTGTCACAGACAGCCGAATACGCTCTTCGCGCAGCGGCCTGGCTCGCGGCGAATCCCGACGAGACGCCGGTCCGCGCTCGCGATCTCTCCAATGAGACGGGCATTCCCGCGCCGTATCTGGCCAAAATTCTCCGACGTCTCGTCGTGGCCGGGGTGCTCGAGTCTTACAAAGGAGTGGGAGGGGGCTTCGAGCTGGCGCGTCCACCGTCGGAGATTCCCTTTACAGAAATCCTGGCTGCGGTCGACGCTTATCCCGGTGACGACCGGTGTGTTTTCGGTTGGGGTGCGTGTGACCCGAGCGATCCCTGCCCATTGCATCCGGCCTGGGTCCAGATGAGTGAAGCCTTCCGTTCGTGGGCCTCAACGACCACACTCGCAGACGTGGGCTAGTTGCTAGTCTGCGCCACTTAGCCGCACCTTATAAGAGATTGCGTTTGACGAATTGTCACAGTTTGAATGCGGGCTGTAGGGTATTGCACCCGATGAGTCAGCAGATTCGGCACTATCCGGCGGTCCCCGAGAACGTCTCTCCGGGCATGCCGCTTGCAAACCAGCGCGCGTATGGAGGTCCTACGATGACAGGCTTGCGAATTTTTCGGTTCTTCGCGGTGGTCCTGGCGACGACTGCACTGATCGCCCCCTCGATTGCCAGCGGTGCAACGGCTCCCAAGCTTTCCGAGAAGGAGTTTGAGGAAGCGCAGTTTATCTATTTCGACCGCTGCTCCGGCTGTCACGGTGCGCTTCGCAAGGGCGCTACCGGCCCCGGCATCACCGACAAGAAGATGTTGGAGCAGACGCTTCCCGAATTGGAAAAGACGATCTTCGAAGGTACCGACGCCGGAATGCCCGGCTGGGGCCGAACAGGTGAGATGACCAAGGCCCAGACGGCCCTGATGGCGAAGTTTGTACAGAATCCGGTGCCGATTCCGCCGGAGATGAGCCTGAAGGAGATGAAGGAGACCCATAAGGTCCACATTCCGGTTTCCAAGCGGCCGAAGAAGCCCGAACACAGCCGGGACATCGACAACACCTTCGGTTACATCCTGCGCGACGTTGGTAAGGCCGCAATCATTGACGGCGACACCAAGGAGGCGGTAAGCGTCCTCAAGACCGGTTTCGCCGTTCACATTTTCCGAGCTTCCTTCACCGGTCGTTACTTCTACACGATCGGTCGCGACGGCAAGCTCACCCTGATCGACCTCTACCAGAAGAAGCCCGAGGTGGTGGCCGAGGTTCGTGTCTGCCTGGACGCGCGATCCGTTGACGTTTCGAAGTACAAGGGACCCAAGGGTGACTTCCGCGACAAGTTGGCGATCGTCGGTTGCTACTGGCCGCCGCAGATGGTCGTGGTTGATGGACAGACCCTCGAGCCGATCAAGGTCATCTCCACCCGATCCTCCACCTACGATACAAACGAGTATCACCCGGAACCGCGCGTGGCGACGATCATCGCTTCGCACTTCGACTCCGAGTGGGTCGTGGCGATCAAAGAGACCGGAATGGTCTGGTTGGTGGACTACTCTGACCTCGACAACCTGAAGATGACGCAGATCGCGACCGAGCGGTTCCTGCACGACGGAGGTTGGGACGCCACCAAGCGCTATCTCCTGATCGCGGCGAACATGCGTGACCAGATCGTCGTCGTGGATACAAAGGAAAAGAAGTTCGTGACCAAGTTCGAGACCGGGGTAAAGCCACATCCCGGACGCGGTGCGAACTGGGTAGACCCGAAATACGGACCGGTGAGCGCAACCACCCATCTAGGTGAAGGACTCATATCCGTGTACGGGTCGGACCCGGCCGGGCATCCGGAGCACGCCTGGAAGGTCGTCCGAGAGGAGGAGACCGGTGGTCCCGGACTGTTCCTGAAGACGCATCCCAAGAGCAATCACGTCTGGACTGACGCAACTTTGTCCAAGGAAAAGGGCGACAACCAGCAGATCTGTGTCTTCAGAAAGGACGCCTTCGACGAGGGTGCCAAGTGCTGGAAGGCCACCGACCACGGAAAGATCGTCCACTTCGAGTACAACAAGGCGGGCGATGAAGTATGGGCGTCGGTATGGGACAAGCAGGGCGAGGTCATCATTTACGACGACAAGACGCTGAAGGAGAAGCAGCGCCTCAAGAATGATTGGCTGCAAACGCCCACCGGCAAGTGGAACGTGTACAACACAGTTCACGATATTTACTGAAGCGTTCACGGAGGGTGAGCGTCATCTAACTGAAGCGTCCCCTTTTTGCGGGGCGCTTCAGTCGTAAGGAGACGGGATCGTGATTGGCTTGCGCGTAATGACTCTTTTTCTGCTGGTATTTTCGATGTTGTTGGTTGTTGGTCCGGGATCCGTTCAAGCCAAAGACCACAAGTTTGTCGGCGTGAAGAAGTGCAAGTCCTGTCACGAGAAAGAAGCCATCGGAGATCAGTACGCCTGGTGGAAGGATTCACTGCATAGCAAGGCGTTCGAGACGCTTGCGAGTGACAAGGCTCGCAAGTGGGCCACTGAGAAGGGTCTCGGAGATCCCCAGAAGGCCGACGAATGCGTGAAGTGCCACGTGACGGCCCACGGCGTGCCCGATGAGATGGTATCGCGCAAGTTCGTTCGCACCGCCGGTGTGCAGTGCGAATCCTGCCACGGTGCGGGCAAGGACTATCGCAAGAAGAAGGTCATGATCGACCGAGACAAGGCGCTCTCGAAGGGTCTGGTCGAACAGAGCGAGAAGGTCTGCGTCGCCTGCCACAACGACGAAAGTCCAGCCTGGGATCCTGAACGCTACAGTTGCTCCGACGGCGGCAAATCGGGCTTCGACTACGAAGAGGCTTTGAAGAAGATCGCCCACCCTGTGCCCGAGGGTTACGACCCGACGGCAGACGACCCTGAGTAGTCATGGCGGAAGGTGACTCCGGTCAACCGGGAGAAGAAGTCGAGGGGGAGTGGGCGCCCCCTCCACACCAGATGGCGACCTGGGCTGTGATCAGCGGGGCAGTGCTTCTGGCGTTCGTGCTCTTCTCGGTGCAGACCGATTTCGATCCCGACACTCCGCGCCCATCGGCAAGTCGCACGTTGCCGCCCGAGCCCGAACCCGTTCTTCTCGCTGCACCCGAAATCGCCGACGACTACCTGCCGTGCTCGGATTGCCACGAGTCGAGCGATCTCCCAGAGCGCGATGTGCGCGAGTTGGAGGACGAGCACGACGAACTGGATTTCGCGCACGGCAATCTCTGGTGCTACAGCTGCCACAATCCGAATCCGCGGGATCGGCAGAAACTGCGTCTAGCCGACGATACGAATATTCCGTTCGAAGACTCGTGGAAACTGTGCACACAGTGCCACGCCAAGAAGTTGCCCGACTGGCGTGCAGGCGTGCACGGCAAGCGCACGGGGCATTGGTGGGGTCCGAAGGAATACCGCACATGTGTGGTCTGCCACGATCCGCACAATCCACCTTTCAAGCCCATCGAGCCGAAGCGCCCACCACGCCGGCCGGAGGCAATCGCCGGCAAGGAGCCGCACGATGAAGCGAGCTAGCGCGAAGCCGCAAGAGCGCAAAGAACGCGGTGCCTCGCGCCGCGAGTTCCTGAAGACGTCGCTGGCGGGTATTGGCGCCGCGGCGGCCGTTCCAGGCGCCGCGCAGGCCTTCGACTTCGAGACCTTTCTGCAGAAGCACTTCCGCGAGATGTCCGACGAAGAACTGGCCGAGGTGTTGGAGCGCCTCGAGCGCAAGTACTCCAAGAAGCTCGGCGTCGACATGAAGGTGAAGGCCACCGGGCCCGTCGACGGTGTGGTCTTTGGCTACGGTCTCGACGTATCCCGTTGTATCGGTTGTCGACGCTGTGAGTATGCATGCGTGGCGGAGAACAACCAGTCCCGCGATCCTGAGATCCACTGGATCCGCGTGCTCGAGTTCGAGCGCGAGGACATGATACGCGGCATCGACCTCGAGCATGGCAACGCCTATTACGACCACGAAAAAGTGCCCGCTGAAGACAAGATGTATCTCCCGATCGCCTGCCAGCACTGTGAGGACTCGCCGTGTACCAGTGTTTGCCCGACTGGAGCGACGTGGAAGGAAGCGGACGGCATCGTCGTGATCGATTCCGATTGGTGCATCGGCTGTCGCTACTGCATGGCCGCATGTCCCTACGGCGCGCGCCACTTCAACTGGGGTGAGCCGAGTATTCCCAAGGACGAGATCAATACCGATACGCATATCATCGGCAATCGGCCGCGACCGCGGGGTGTCGTGGAGAAGTGCACCTTCTGTATTCAGCGGGTGCGCGAGGGACGCTACCCGGCATGCCATGAGGCCTGTCCGGTTGGCGCGCGCAAGTTCGGGAACCTGCTCGACCCGAATAGCGAGATCCGATATCTGCTCAAGCACAAGCGAACCTTCGTGCTCAAAGCGGAACTCAAGACCAACCCCAAGTTCTTCTATTTCTACGGGTAAGCGCCATGAGACAGGTACTCCTCCATTTCTTGAGCTTCGTGAAGGGCAGCATCTCCGTGGTTACACGGGGGCACTCCGGCTACTGGACCTGGATCGGCGTACTCCTGGTCGTGATTGCCGTCGGCGGGCTCGCCTACGCCAATCAGCTCCAGAACGGCCTGATCACCTCGAACATGCGCGATCAGGTTTCCTGGGGCTTCTACATCGGTAACTTTGCGTTTCTCGTGGGTGTGGCAGCCGCGGCAGTCGTGCTGGTGATACCCGCCTATATCTACGACTGGGGGCCCATCAAGGAACTGGTCCTGGTCGGAGAACTCGTGGCTGTGGCGGCCATCGTGATGGCGATTCTCTTCGTGAACGTCGACGTCGGCCGACCCGAAGTGATCTGGCACCTGATGCCCGGGGTCGGTCAACCGAATTTCCCATCATCATTATTGGTATGGGACATCCTGGTGGTCTCGTTGTACCTGCTGGTCAACTACTTCATCGTCACCTACTTGCTCTACAAGAGCTTCCTTGGCCAGAAGTACAACGCCGCCTTCATCATGCCGGTCATCTTCCTGTCGATTCCACTGGCGGTCCTCATCCATACCGTGACGGCCTTCCTCTTCATGGGTCTGGCGTCGCGGCCGTTCTGGCACACGGCCATACTTGCGCCGCGTTTCCTGGCCAGCGCGTTTTGCTCGGGTCCCGCCCTTCTCGTGCTGATCTTCCAGATCCTGCGTCGTGTTGGGCATATGCGCCTGACGGACACCGCTCTGCTGAAGATCGGCGAGTTGCTGGCCTACGCGATGGCCGTCAACCTGTTCTTCCTGGGCGTCGAGGTATTCAAGGAGTTCTACTTCGAAACGGCCCACACGACCCACGGACACTTCCAGTGGTTTGGAACGGCGGAGCGCACTGACATCGCCATCTACACCTGGACGGCACTGCTGAGCAACCTCGCGGCCTTTGTGATCTTCGTAATTCCGGTATTGCGCCACCGCATCGCCGTCTTGAACCTGGGTTGTGCGCTCGCGGTGTTGGGTGTGTTCATCGAGAAGGGTCTCGGTCTGCTGCTTCCCGGTATGACGCCCGACGCATTGGGTGAGGTCTACGCCTACAACCCGAGCCTGAACGAACTCATGGTTGGTGCAGCTGTCTGGTCGATCGGAGCGCTGCTGTTCACGCTCATGGTGAAGGTCGCAATGGCCATCAACAACGGTCAACTCCGCTATGAGGACGGCTGACGCGCGGGTCGGTGTTGCAGCCGCTCTATTCTCGGCCTTTTTTCTAGCCACTCCAGCCCACGCGCAACTCGAGGCCGAGATGCGCGCAGACCACATGGTGCTCGACGGCGCGTTGCGCGAATCGATACTACTGGTAGCGACGCAGTCCGGTCATGTAGATGTTCTCGACTGGCGCAGGCAGCGCGTGCTTGCTCCTCTGCTCGTGATCGATGCCGGAGAGAAGGAGTTTCCGGCAACCGTGAGTTGTGTCGCTGTGTCGCCCTCGGGAACGCGGGTCGCAGTAGCGGCTTCCGATGACCGCTTGCGGTTCTGGCGTTTCACTGCTGACGGTCGCCCGGAAACGACGCATCAGTTCGAACTGGCTCGAGTTACGACCTGCCGTTTCGTCGACGACGATCGGCTTTTCCTGGGCCATATGACAGGAGAAGTCAGCCTGTTTGACGTGACGACCGGAGAGGAGCGCTTCCGCCGCCAGCTCGACTACGATCCGGTCTACGCTCTGGCCATGAGTCCGAACGGGAAGCAGATGGCGGTGGCGCTTCGCTCGAGTCGCGTGCAGTTGATCGACATCTCCAATGGAGAGACGGCGTCCGTGTTGCGCGGGCACCGCGACAGCGTCTTCGGACTGGCCTGGCTATCGGGAACGCGACTGGCCACCGCGAGCAAGGACAAACGCCTGCTCGTATGGGACCTGAACGGTTCCGAGCCTCGCGTACTCTATCGAGACGATCATTATATTACGGCGCTGGCGGCTGATCGTGTGCGCGGGCGTCTGGCCATTGCCCTGCAGGGCGATCGGATCAAGGTGATCGACTTGCTGAGCGGTCGAGTCACGCATGTGTTAGATCGCCACACTGCACCGGTTCAGGTGCTACGTTTTACCGACGGAGGCCGCAGGTTGTTGTCCGCGGGCAATGATGCCCGCGTGCTGGTCTGGGACGTGTCGGACGGAGGTGCATCGTGAATGTTTCTGGCGTGGTCGTCGCGTGTCGTCCCGAGAATCTCGAAAAGGTATCTACCGCAATAAACGCGTTTCCCTGGGCCCAGGTACACCACCACGACGGTGTGGGGCGTCTTGTGGTGACGATCGAAGCCGTCAGTGGAGGTGAGGGCGCCGATCGCCTTCGTGAAATCCAACAACTCGAACACGTGGCGATGGCTGAAATGGCGGAATCCGTGACGCTGCCCGACGGCGACTGAACTCACGGATCGGCACGCGGCTTGCTGTAACTGGGGCCGCCGTCCCGATGCAGGGACAAAACGGCACGCGCCAACAAGGCGCGATACCACGGAGGGATCCATGGCACAGACGCGACGGGAGTTCGTCAAGACGGCGGTTGCGGCCTCAGTGGCCACCGGAATCGGAATTTCCATTCCGCCCGAAGCGCGGGCACAGGCTGCAGAACTGCAGAAGGATTGGAAGTGGGACAAGTCCGTGTGCCGCTTCTGTGGCGTCGGTTGCGGAATCATGATGGCCACCAAGGAGGGCCGTGTGGTTTCGGTCAAGGGCGACCCTGAATCGCCTGTGAACCGGGGTCTCAACTGCATCAAGGGCTACTTCAACGCCAAGATCATGTACGGAGAGGATCGGCTCACGAAGCCCCTCTTGCGCATGAAGGATGGCAAGTACGACAAGAAGGGCCGCTTCACTCCGGTGTCCTGGGACAAGGCCTTCGACGTGATGGAGCAGAAATTCAAGCAGTACTACGGCCAGTACGGTCCGTCGAGTGTTGCGGTCTTCGGCTCTGGCCAATACACGATTGACGAGGGGTATGCCGCCGCCAAGTTCATGAAGGCGGGCGTCCGCTCGAATAATCTCGACCCGAACGCTCGACACTGCATGGCGTCCGCGGTTGCTGGATTCATCCAGACGTTTGGTATCGACGAGCCTCCGGGCTGCTACGACGATATCGAACAGACAGATGCCGTCGTGACCTGGGGCGCGAACATGGCCGAGTGCCATCCGATCCTGTGGTCGCGGGTCACCGATCGCAAGCTCAGCAAGCCCGCGACCAAGGTCATCAATCTCTCTACCTACGGGAATCGTTGTAGCGATCTCGCGGACGTCGAGATCATCTTCAAGCCGCAGACCGACCTGGCGATCATGAACTACATCGCTCGCCACATGATCAAGAAGGGGGCGATCGACAAGGAGTTCATCGACAAGCACTGTGTGTTTGCAACCGGCCCGACGGATATCGGTTACGGATTGCCTGCCGACCACCCGCGCGAGAAAGGCCAGAAGATGCGCGGCAAAGCCGGCGCACACTGGAAGATCAGTTTCGAGGAGTACAAGAAGCAGCTCGAGCCCTACACGGC
The DNA here is from genome assembly GCA_024226335.1 of bacterium. NCBI lineage: Bacteria > bacterium. The sequence goes on along the minus strand of JAAELY010000545.1, from coordinate 33,313 downwards.
CGAGCACGTGAGCAAGATCTCGGGCGTGTCGAAGGAGAAGCTGATCGAGCTGGCTGATCTGTATTCGGATCGCAAGAAGAAGATCATTTCGTTCTGGACAATGGGTTTCAACCAGCATTCGCGCGGTACCTGGGTGAACGAGCAGATCTACGCCATTCACCTCCTGGGTGGCAAGATGTCGACGCCCGGTTCGGGAGCTTTCTCGCTCACCGGACAGCCTTCGGCTTGCGGTACCGCGCGCGAGGTCGGCACCTTCGCGCATCGCCTACCGTCGGACATGGTGGTTTTCAACGGTGGCCATCGTGCCAAGAGCGAGAAGCTCTGGCATCTGCCCGCGAAGACGCTCAACCCCAAGGTGGGGACGCACGCGGTCAAGATGATGCGCCAGTTGCGGTCGGGCAAGGTGCGCTTTTTCTGGGCGCAGGTGACCAATCCATTCCAGGACTTCGCCAACGCCAACGAGTGGGTCAAGGCGGCGCGCGAGGGCGATAACTTCATCGTCGTCTCGGATGCCTATCCTACGGTGTCGGCCAAGGTCGCCGATCTGGTCCTGCCAGCGGCCATGATCTACGAGAAGTGGGGCGCCTACGGAAACGCCGAGCGGCGAACGCAACACTGGCGTCAGCAGGTGAAGGCTCCAGGTGAGGCGAAGGCCGATATCTGGCAGACGATGGAATTCTCGAAGCGCTTCAAGCTGAAGGAAGTGTGGAAGGAGCAGCCACTGCCCGGTCTGAAGGTCGACGGTTTCCCCGACGGCAAGCTTCCCGATGTGCTCGCAGATGCCAAGAAGATGGGCTACGACCCCGAACAGACGCTGTACGAAGTTCTGTTCGCGCGGCCCGAATACAAGAAGCACGCCTGGCCCGATCCGATTGCCAATGGCCATCCCAACGATGTGGCCGAGGAGGCGGGATTCTTCGTGCACAAGGCGCTGTGGGCCGAGTACCGCGAGTTCGGTCTCGGCAATGGTCACGACCTGGCGGATTTCGATACCTATCACAAGGTGCGAGGTCTGCGTTGGCCGGTGGTTAATGGGCGCGAGACGCAGTGGCGCTTCAAGGAGGGCTACGATCCCTACGTGAAGCCCGGCAAGGGGTACGACTTCTACGGCAAGGCGCTGAAGAAGATCCCGAACGGCAGTCTCAAGGGTGAGAAGGTGAGTGTGGCGGGTCGCGCGAAGATCTTCTTCCGGCCCTACGCTGAGGCCGCAGAGATTCCGGACAAGGGCTATGACCTGTGGTTGTGCACGGGTCGGGTGCTCGAGCACTGGCACTCGGGTTCGATGACCAAGCGTGTTGCGGAGCTCAACCGTGCGGTGCCTTACGCGGTGTGTTGGATGCACCCTGAGGATGCGGCCTCGCGTGGCATCAAGCGCAACGACGAGGTCGTGATGGAGTCGCGGCGCGGAAAGGTGCGCGTGCGCGTTGATACACAGGGTCGCAATCGTGTACCGAAAGGTCTGGTATTCGTGCCCTGGTTCGACGAGAACGTGTTGATCAACAAGCTGACTCTGGATGCGACTTGTCCGATCTCGAAGGAGACCGACTACAAGAAGTGCGCTGTGAGAGTGCGAAAGGCCTGACCGTGAGCCTTCCCGCAAAGGACGTCAGCCGCCGGGGTTTCCTGGCGGCTTTCAAGCCGCAGAGCCTGGCTCTGGCGCTGACTGGTGGCATGACCTGGGTGCATGTCGCCGGTGAGTCGCGAGCCAGCGTCTCTGCGCCTCGTCCTCCTGGTGCTCAAGATGAGCCCGCCTTCCTGGCGAGCTGCATCAAGTGTTCCCAGTGTGTGGAAGCCTGTCCCTACGATACGCTGCAGATCGCGACGGCTGGAGACGGTGAGGCGATCGGCGTGCCGTACTTCGAACCGCGCAAAGTACCGTGCGAAATGTGCCCCGATTCGCCTTGTACCGAGGCTTGTCCCACCGATGCACTCGTGTCCGGAACGCCCATCGAAGAGGCCGAGATGGGGCTCGCGGTGCTCGTCGACCACGAGAACTGTTTGGCCTACAAGGGTCTGCGTTGTGAGGTCTGCTACCGAGCCTGCCCGCTCATGGGCCAGGCGATCGGCCTGGAGTTCCGGCAGAACGAGCGCACGGGCAAGCACGCCTACTTCATTCCGGTCGTCAATTCCGACGCCTGCACCGGCTGTGGAAAGTGTGAGCACGTCTGCGTACTCGAAGAGGCTGCGATCAAGGTGCTGCCCGTTGAGCAGGCGCGGGGCAAACTGGGCGACAACTATCGCTTCGGTTGGCTCGAAGAAACGGACATCAGTGGTGATTTCAAGGCGCCGGAGACGGCGCCGGACCTGCCGCAATGGGAGAACAGTCTCGAGCGCGTACTCGAGCAGATGGATGATCTCTCTGGAATTGAGGGGCCTTGAGTTGGCTACGGAAGCACCGCTACCTACTTGCCCGGCGAACGACCCAGATCGGAATTCTCGTTCTGTTCTGGCTAGGTGCGCATTGGCACCTCGGCGTACTGACGGGGAATCTCTCGGCCTCTCGAGTCTTGCGCACGCTTCCTCTGTCCGACCCCTACGCCGTTCTGCAGATTCTTTCAACGGGTCATACCCTGAAGAATACGGTGTTGTTGGGTGCGGTGACGGTACTCGGCTTCTGGTACGTATTCGGAGGTCGCGGATTTTGCGCCTGGGTTTGTCCGCTGAATCCAGTCACGGATCTGGCCGCCTGGCTGCGTCCGCGTCTAGACGGTCGTCGCAGCCTGCATGTGGACAGCAGCGTTCGCTATTGGATCATGTTTCTGGCGTTGCCGGTCTCGGCGATCACCGGAGTGGCGGCCTTCGAGTGGCTGAGTCCGATCGCCATGACTCATCGAGAGTTGATCTACGGTCCGGGTCTGGGTTTGCTGGTCGTGGCCGGGATCTTCGTGCTCGACCTGTTCGTTCTGCGGCCGGGCTGGTGCGGCTCACTCTGCCCGCTCGGCGCCTTCTATTCACTCGTCGGCCGCTGGTCGCTGCTGCGTGTGCGTTTCGCTCAGGAACGCTGCGATTACTGTGGCGATTGCATCCGCATCTGTCCCGAACCCAAGGTCATTCGCTACGACGAGATGGAGCAACGGGGCTTCATCGACCATGGAAACTGTCTGAACTGCGCGCGCTGCCTCGAGGTGTGCCCGCGCGATGCCTATCACTTCGCGCTCCGCTTCGGCGGAGGCGCGGTAAATAGCCCGGAGGAGGGGTCACCATGAGAGCGATATTCTGCATCCTGATCGCGAGCGCACTCTTGCTGCCCGGTCTTGCGCCCGCAGCCGATCCAGTCAAGGAGGTGGACGACGGTCTCGATGTCTGGTTCCGCGACTCGGATCTCGACGCGATGAGTCGGCAGGACCTGGCGAACTACATCGGGACGGCCGCTGGCGAATCGAAGCTGATCGAACGCTCCTTCTCTGAAGCGCCACCTTCGATCCCGCATACCGTCGAGGACATGCTTCCGATCACTTCGGACGACAACGAATGCATGGTGTGCCACCATCCCGAAAATGCCACGAGCAAGCAGGATCTGCCTCTGCCCAAGACGCACTTCGAACGCGCAGTGATCGTGCAGGGCAAGAAGAGCGACGCTATGCGCAATCGGGTAAAGGGCTACGAGAAGGCCAAGGATGTCGCGGGGACGCGTTTCAACTGCACGATGTGTCACGCGCCCCAGGCGGGAAACGTCAAGTCATTGAAGAGTTTATTCCGAGGGGACAAAGCAAAGAAGTGAGCCTGGGCGCACCCGCGCCCGTCACCGGTGCACGTACACGGTCTGGCTAGCGTAGTAGCCGAGTCTTGTTGGTTGCGTTGTACTTCCCTACCGGCATCGCGTACGGCAAGCGACGTTGCTCTTCAATCGAGTGCGAATCGTAGGCCACGACTGCGCCTTCCTTGTTCCAGACGCTGACCAGGGCTTGCGCGCCATCGGCGCTGAATTCCACATGGAGAGACTTCTTCCCGCGCTCTGGAATCAGTGCCGGTTCTCTCAGTGTCAGCGAGGCCTTGTCGACCAGTTGGATGGCTTCGGTGTTCGTGTCGGCCCAGAGCCAGGGCGTACCCGGGTGTGTTCGGACGAAGAAACCAGCGCCCAGTAGTTCGATCTCCTTCACGATCTTGAACGACTCGAGGTCGAGGATCGACATGCGCGGCACGCCCATGTGGTTCAGAGCCGCGTGGAGGCGCCCGTCCCGCTCGAAGAAACAAGCGGAGAATAGATGAGGCAGCGCTTCCGTGTCGAGTGCCGAAACGACTCGCCGTTGTTTGAGATCCCAGAGCATGATGCGTTGGCCTTCGCGCGAACTGGCGAGCAGTTGGTTGCGGCCCGGCACGAGCGTGAAATCCTCAAAGGGTTCTGGCAGCGCCGTCTCGATCAACGACGGTTTGGCATAGGGGATCTCGATCAGCGTGGGGCGGTCGCGCAACGAAAGGATGAAGCGATCCGAATGGGGCAAGGCGTAGATTCCCGAAGTCTGGCCGTCCAGCGCGAGTCGATGGAGGGGGTTCAGGTCGGCGTCGAGCAGCATCACGCCCGGCGGCAGAAGATTGGCAGCGGCGACCAGCGCGCCATCCGGACTAACGGCCACGTTGCGGGTGTTGACTCCCACCTTCGCCTTGGCCCTCAGGCCGCCGCGTTCGAGATCGTAGACGACCAGCGTTCCGTCGCGGGTGGTTGCCCAGATTCGCCGGAAGTCGAGGTCGAATTTCGGCCCGCCGTGAACGCGTCCGACGGGGAAGCGGTCGACTTCATCGAGCTTGCGGTCGAGCACCGAGATATTGCCGCTCCCGCGCTCCACGACCAGCATTACGTGCTCGCGGGCGAGCGAGGTGGGGAGCCGCTTTTCCCCTGGGGGGAAGGCTATGCGGTTCGAGGCCACGTCTGCGACGTCCCAGTGGATTTTGCCCACGGGCTGGCGCATCCAGGTCACCAGTTTCCTGGCAGTTTCCTCGTCGATCAACTGGCCGAACGGGGGCATCTGCGTGGCCGGAAGGCCCTCGAGGATCGCCTTCAGCAGGCGTTCGTCGCTCTTTCGCTTGAGGGTGCTCGGGATCAGCGGAGGAGCGTAGTCTCCGTACCGCCTGACACCGTGGCACGAGGCGCAGTTGGCAGCGTACACTTCCGCCGTGTCTGGTGCTGCGCCACCGGCCAGGGCAACGATGGGGAAAAGGGCGATGCTGAGTCGTATGGCGTTGCGTATGAACATGAGGTCTCGTCCTCTACCAGTGGATCTCGGGACATGTCAAGAAGCGCATCAGACGTGATGGGAAGGAGATATCGATGCTGCCGGTGAGCGATATGCTCGAAGTGGCCCGTCAACGGGTCACTCCTGCCGAAGTGGGTGCGCGTGCACCTCAGCGCTTCGCACCGGATATCAGCGCTCCCGTCATCGTCTGGAATATCTGCCGGCACTGCAATATGTCGTGTCCGCATTGCTACGCCGGCGCGGCCTTTCGTCCTTCTTCGGATGACCTCGATACGGAAGAGGCGCTGCGCCTGCTCGATGACCTCGCTTCCTGTGGCGTGCGAATCGTCATCTTCAGCGGCGGAGAACCCTTGCTACGCGATGATCTTGTTGAACTCGCGACGCATGCGCGACGGATCGGCATCGCTCCGCAGCTTTCGACCAATGGTGTTTTCATCGACGAGGCGTGCGCGGACCGATTGGCCGAGGCGGGTTTTGCCTACGTCGGCATCAGCATCGATGGCATCCCGGCTTTCAACGACGAGTATCGGGGTCTGCAGGGTGGCCACGAGGCGGCCGTTCGTGGCTTGCGTTTCGCGAAGGCGGCTGGAATGCGCACGGGGTTGCGCATGACACTCACCGCGCGCAACTTCGAGCAGATTGACGCGATGCTCGCGCTTGCGTGCGAAGTTCGTGCTGATCGCTTCTATGTTTCCCACTTGCTCTATTCCGGGCGCGGTCGCAAGATGGCGGCTGAGGACGTCGGGCAAGAGCACGTGCGCGCGCTGCTTTTTGGCCTTTTCTCGGCAGCCGAGGGAATGCTCGTCGATGCTGCCGAAACGCGCATCGTTACCGGCTCGAATGACTCCGATGGGCCGTTGTTGCTGCGCTGGATCGAATCGCAATACGGCGCGAATGCGGCCACACCTGTGCGCGTCCTATTGAGCGAGCGGGGTGGAAACTCTGCCGGCGAGAAGATCCTGAACATCGACCACCGCGGTCACGTTCACCCGGACCAGTTCTGGCGTCAGGAGACGCTCGGGGATGTGCGCCGCGATGCTTTCAAGGACATACTCGAGCACCCCATGCGTACACTACTGGCCGATCGCAGCGGTTATCTCAAAGGACGCTGCGGTGCGTGCAAATACCGCGCGTTGTGTCGCGGTTCACACCGTGAACGCGCTCTCGCCGACGGCGGAGAACTATGGGATCCCGATCCGGCCTGCGTACTCGAAGATTCCGAGATCGGAGTGTCTACATGAGACTTGTCATCATCAGTATTTTGCTTGCTTGCTTGTTCAGCGCCGAGGTTGCGCATGCACAGGGAACGGGCTCGCGGGTATTCGTTGTGGAGCGCGCTTCCAGTAGCCTCGCCGTCTATGATCTGGCCACGCGAGAACTCAATCCGAAGCGCATCACGGGCCTCGGCAATCTGCGTCATGCCACGATGATCTTTTCGCCGGATCTGAGATATGGCTATCTCTCTTCGCGCAGCGGCCAGGTGAGCCGAATTGATCTGGAAAAGCTCGAACGGGCGGGAGAGGTGTTCACCTCGAAGAGTTCGATCGATAACGCGATCAGCCAGGACGGGCGTTTGATCGCCACGGCCGAGTACGTGCCGGGGGGCGTCACCGTCCTCGACGCGCGGACCTTGAAGCTGGTGAAGCGCTTCGACGCTACGTTTCAGTACAAAGGCGAAGCCGTGCCCTCGCGTGTGACCGGTATCGTCGATGCGCCTGGAAACCGTTTCGTCTGTGTGTTGATGGAAGGTGCCGAGATCTGGGTGATCGACGCTTCGGGCCCCGAACTCGTCGTCGAGAGGCGCGTGAAGCTCGAAGAGCACGGCATGCCCTACGACGCCATGATCACTCCGGACGGTCGGAACTACGTGGTGGGTCATCTGGAGTCCGACACTGTCACGGTGCTCGATCTCACCGATCCGCAGTCACGTCCTCGGGCGGTGTCTCTGCGCGATCCGAAGCGCACCTATCCGCGCGGTGCGCCCGTGAAGCTGCCACACCTGGCGTCGTGGGCCGTCGCGGGCCAGTTCATCTTCGTGCCCCTGGTCGGTGAGGGCCGACTAGCCGTGCTCGATCGGAGTTCATTTGCCTTCATGCAATCGATTCCCCTGCGCGGCCATCCTGTATACGCCGTGCGTTCGCCGACGGAACGCGAGGTCTGGGTGAGTTTTTCGGGCGAGAAGGATGATGCTTTCGTTCAGGTGATCGATGTCGAGCGACTGGCCGTGGTCGATACGATCAAACTGGCCGGCCGCATCTACCACATGGATTTCACGCCGCGTGGCTCGCATGTGCTCGTCAGCGCGAATCGCGCCAACCAGCTACTGCTCGTGAACGCGACGACCCGCAAGATCGAGGACGTCGAGACTCTGGCTTCGCCTTCCGGTATCTTCGGTCCCTGGCGCGCATTCGAGATCGGGTTGTAAGGGGCTGCGGAAAGGAATTGATGTGAAGCTGAGCGAGGAGCACGAGAATCAGATCATCCGTGCGGTTCAACACGCGGTGCCGTTCAGCGAGCGACCGTTTGCGGAGATCGGGACTGAGCTGGGCATTCCAGAGCCAGAGGTTCTGGAGTTCCTCCAGAAGTGGAGCGAGCAGGGGACTCTGCGCGAGATCTCGGCAGTTCTCGAAGGCAGCGCGCTCGGTTACGACAGTGCCCTTGTCGCAGGAAGGGTCGCCGAGGAGCGCCTCGCCGAAGTAGTCGCAATCCTGAACGATCACCCCACCATCACGCATAACTATTTGCGCGATCACGAGTACAACCTCTGGTACACGATCGCAGCGCCATTCGCCCCTGGAGTCGATGCGCATATCGCGGCGCTCTCAAGCGCCTGCGGAACCGCCTTTCACGCGCTGCGGCGCACCGAGACCTTCAAGATTGGCGTCAATTTCGATCTGCGTACGCGCCAGAACCATACCGAGGTGGCCCCTCCCTCCGAAACGGGTGCCGTGCGGCTCACTGACGAGAGCCGTCGTCTGTTTCGCGCCCTGCAGACCCCGGCCCCTCTGGTTTTACGGCCTTTTGCAGAGCTGGCCAGCGCTTGTGGTACCGACGAGGCGACGCTGATCGCATTCGGTCGCGAGCATCTGGGAGGCGCAATCCGCCGCTACGTCGGCACCCTGCGCCATCGCAAACTCGGCGTTCGCGCCAATGCAATGACCGTGTGGTGCGCACCGAGCCAGCGCTCGAGCGAACTCGGGGCCATCCTGGCGGCTGCACCCGAGGTCAGCCACTGCTACGCACGCAATCCCATCGAGGGCTTTCCCTACACGCTCTACAGCATGATCCACGGTCCGGATCTGCAAGCCTGCGAGGTCGTCGCAGCTCGCCTGGCCGACAAGCTGCAACTCGCTCGCGAAGACTACCGCCTGCTGGTGAGCCTCGAGGAGTACAAGAAGATCCGCCTGCGCTATTTCCTGCCCGAACTCGACGAGTGGTGGGCGGAGCACGGAGCCTAGCCTCCTATCGCGGGCCGCCCCCGCTAATCAGGCGACGACGGGCGCGACGCGTTTCTGAATCAGAGCCTCGGCCTCCGACACGATGCGGTTCACGAGTTCGGCGCACGTCGGAATATCGTGGATCAGGCCAGTGACCATTCCGGCAGTCCAGATGCCACCGTCGACGTCGCCCTTCGACATAGCGTCGCGTCCGCGCTCACCCGAAACCAGGTGCGCAACGTCCTTGATCGTGCCGCCCGTCGCTTCGACCTTTACGACTTCTTCTGCGACGGCGTTGCGGAAGACGCGTGCAGTGTTGCGCATGGTGCGGAAGATCAACGCCGTGTCGCGCTCGTCGGAATCGACGAGCTTCTGCTTCATGTTGGGGTGTACTCCGGCTTCCTGGGTTGCCAGGAAGCGGGTTCCCATGTTGATCGCCTCGGCGCCGAGCGCGATTGCAGCCACGAGTCCGCGCGCGTCGCCGAAACCGCCGGACGCAACCAGCGGGATCGAAACCTGATCGGCCGCACACGGGATGAGGATCAGGCCCGGGATGTCGTCCTCGCCCGGGTGACCCGCGCACTCGAATCCGTCGATGCTCACGGCGTCGCAGCCTACTTTTTCGGCCTTGACCGCGTGCCGGACCGACGTGCACTTGTGGATTACACGCACTCCCGCTTCTTTGAACGCCTTCATGAACGGTTCGGGGCTGCGACCCGCCGTTTCGATGATCTTGATGCCACCTTCAATCGCCGCAGCCGCGTACTCTTCGTGAGAAATCTCACGTAGGCTAGGCAGCACAGTGATGTTCACGCCGAAAGGTCGATCGGTGAGTTCGCGCGTGCGATCGATCTCCTTCACCAGATCCTCGGGCGTGGGCTGGGTGAGTGCGGTCAGGAATGGGAGGGTACCGGCATTGGCCGCGGCGGCGACGAGTTCGGCGCGGCCGACCCCCTGCATGCCGCCCATGACGATCGGGTGCTCGACACCGAACAGTTCTGTGAAGCGTGTCTTGATCACGGTGATCCTCCATCATTGCTAGCTGGCCGCGCTGAAGGCGAGGCTCTGAGCAGGTATGCCCCATTGTGGCATACGCGCGACCCTGGAATGAAAGAGGTCTGCCGGGGCCCGGCTCGGGTTTTCGACGCCTGTTAGACCTCGAAACCCAACTCGCGGTACTTGGGCGCGGTGCGGTCGGTGATGATGCCCAGGCGATTGAGTTGCGGCATGACGTAGTCGCGGAAGGCATCCGGCTGTTTGGCCACGAACTCGGGATCCGCCATCTTGCCCGTTAGCTCGGTCACCACCTCGCCCACGTCCAGGCCGACCTCCTGGAAGAGATCGATCTGACTGGTGAAACCGGTGCCCGGCTTGCGCCCGGACAGCGCCTCGACTGCGGTGTAGGCGAAGTCCTCGACCCGATTGCGGTCAGGATCGCTCATGCGAGGCAGTTCGTCCTTCATGTAGATCAGCCCGTAGGACACGTGACGCGCCTCGTCTTGAGCGGTCAGCTCGACGACGTTGCGCAGCAACTCGTCGTTGGACTCTTCCTTCATGATCTTGAAAGAGCCCATCGCCAGCCCCTCGACGATCACCTGCATGCCGACGCACTTCATCTGCCACATATCGGCTTCCAGGATCGCGTTGAGCACGGCCTGGAGCGCGGGGTCGATGGGGTAGACGCGGTGGAGTCGCTTGAGGTAGCGATGGAAGACTTCTACGTGACGCGCTTCGTCCACGACCTGGGTCGCTGCGTAGAGCTTGCCATCGATGTCGGGAACGGCTTCGACCAGTTGGCCACAGCAGAGCAGGGCGCCCTGTTCTCCGTGCAGGAATTGAGACAGGGTCCAGGCTGCGTTGGCGATCGCGAATTCCGAGCGCTTCTTGTCCGGCAGGGCCAGAACCGCGTCGAGTTCGCGAGTGGGATCCTGGGGCTGCGCGAGAATGTCGCCCTCTTTGTCGATCTCCAGGTTCCAGTTGATATCAGCGGCCGCGTTCCACTGCTCCTTCTTGGCGACTTCATAGAGATCGCGAAGGGCTTTCACCTTGGGTTCGTAGTCGAACTTCCAGTGTGTGGTGAGCTGAGTTATGATTTCTTCAACCGGCATTTTCAATTCCTCGCTTTACCTGGCTAGAGATGGGTCCCTACCTTAGTGCGGTGCTACGTCCTCCGGGTATGACCCCAGTCATGTCCGGCCTTCTTTCAGCGCTCGGATCTGCTCAGGCCGCGGCCAGAATCTCAAGCATCTCCGTCCGTTCCGGGCCCCGGACCAGCGTTTCGCGCTCGTGGCGAGTCTCATAGGCTACGAGCACCTGCCGGATCACTTCCGGATCGCTCAGCAGTTCCATGGGGTTGTCGAGCATGTGAGCGACGCGCATGAAGCTGCGCATCATCTCCACGTTCGAGCGTATCGCGGGACCCAGACCCTGCCGGATCACGTCCTGCATGTAAGCCTTCTGATCCCGCGTTCCATCGGGCCGTTCGACCAGGAAGGGATCCTCGCCGCGGCACAGGGCTTCGTTGACCTCGATGGCTGCCTCGTCCTGGCGCAATTGCATCTGCAACCAGGGTGCGAGTTCGCTCTCGATGACCGATTCGAGTTCGAGCACGATGGCACGCGGGTCACCCGAGTGCTTTCGCAGCGCATCGGCCAGAGCGTAGGCGCTGATCCAGGCCAGGCTGCAGCCGCGACCCGTGATCGGGTTGGCGTGGATCAACGCGTCGCCGATCGCAATTACGCCCAGCGCGAGCGGTTCGCCATTCTCGACGAAGTAACGCCGCGTGTTGCGCAGGTTCGCCATGCCGTTGGCTTCGGTGATCGGTTCTGAAACCGCCGGGTCGGTCCATTCCTTCAACATAGGCACTGATTCGGTCACACGTTCGAAGCTCGGCGTGCGCAGGATCGCGCGCATGGGATCGTCATCGGGGGCCGCCGCGAGTGTGATCGAGAATGTGCGCGCGTCGCCCGGGAAGATGCCGTACTTCAGGTAGCCGAGATCCGCACCTATGATGCCGTCCTCGCTCGGCCGACTCGCGCCTTCGAGCAGCCGATAAAAGCGGCTCGCGTAGAAGATCCCGCAAGAACTCGATTCTTCGCGCATCGCCGGTGCACCGATCTCGACGAGCCACTCGGAGAGCTTCGAACGCCGTCCGCTGGCGTCGATGATCAGGTCACCCGCCAGAACGCTCGTGGCGCCATTGCCCGCGCGCAGGTTGACGCCCGCAACGCTTTGAAGTCCGGTCCCGGGATCGCGTTCGGCGACCAGGCCGGTGACCTCATCGCCGTCCCGAACCTCGACGAGGCCCGTTGCGAGCACATGGCGGCGCAGTACCCATTCGAGCGTGACCCGGCGGCAGGCCAGTAGAACCAGGTCGTCATCTCCCGGCTCGAAGACCGGGTCGGCCAGGTACTGGCCGGCCATGCTGCGAAACGTCAACTCTTCGGCCCCTGCGTCGAGCAGGTGTTGCAAGAGTTCGGGCTCGCGGTCGCGGATCAGGTTGTGCATGCGGCCGAGAAACGCGTGGGATTGCAGGACCTGGGGAGCGCCCCGCCGCTGCCAACCTTGGAAAGCCTCGTCGGGTGTTTCCGGTAGCGGCGTCGGGTCCTTTTCCAGGACCGTGACCTGATGTCCTTCCCGGGCCAGCACCAGGGCCACGACCAGACCGGTGACGGAACCGCCCACGACGATGATTCGGCTGCTCATTTTTCTCCTCGTCTTCGCGAGACCTTCGCTGGCAGCGATCAGGCGCTCAGCGCGGGAGCGCCGGCGGAGCGAAGTTGTTCGTAGACCGGCGGTTCGCCGAGACCGAGTTGCTCGCGCACCTGGTCGATCGGCTGTTCGAAAAGTGTCTCCCAGTCCTGGTCGAGCAGCCATTGCGCGCGTCGACCGCGCCGGTAGCCCTGGCGGATCAGCTTGCCCGTCTCCGAGTTCCATCCCATGCGAAGTAGCGACCTGCCGACCATGTACGCGATTCCGGTATTGCCCGTCTGCGCGAACGTGAAGGAGAGCACGGCCATCTCGCCGCGCATATCTCGGTCGTAACCGGTTACGACGTGGAAGACGTCGTGCAGATTGCGTATGCGCGTGCCGAAGACCTCTGCCTCATCGCTTATCGGGGGCCGGTCGCCCAACTCCTTGGCGGCGGCCTGGCTGGCCCCTGCGAGTCCTTCGGCACTGAGGTTCTCGCGAATGAACCACTCGACGATTGTCCGTCCGAGAGAGCCGGGGGGCATGGCCAGCATCCGCTCCTGGTCGGCCAGCAGGTCGTAGAGGGTGCGCTTCTCGAGCAGGATCTTCCGCCCCTTTTCGGATTTCTTGAAGCGTCTGAAGAGACGCGCGTGGGAATTTCCGGAGAGAGCACCGATGGCGATGATCGCCTGGGTGGTGTCGTCGGGGTTTGCGCTGAGGGCGCGCAGTGCGCGTGTGGCGACGATTGGGTGAAGACGATTGCGCGCCTTGCCGGCGTTGGAAGTGGCCACGGCTGATCCTCCTGCGTCCGGCGGGTTGCATGCGACTTCTGCACGTGACTCTGGCACGCGACCGGTCGTACTCGACTGGGAGAGCGCCGACTTCGCAAGCGCGGAGATCCCAGAACCGGACTTCCAGAGATATTACAGTAGTTCTGACGCCTGCGTCACGATCGCGGCTCGTGGCCCGGAAGCAATCGTCCCAGGTCGGACACGCTGTCGATGATGTAATCGGGAGTAACTGCTTCGAGGGTCTCGCGTGTGCTGGTTCCCGTCAGTACGCCGACCGTGCGGACGCCCGCGGCCCGGCCTGCCTCGATATCGATCGGCGAGTCTCCGATGTACGCGGTTTCACCGGGCTCGAGGTCGAGTTCGCGAACGCAGCGAAGCACGGGGTCGGGATGCGGCTTGCGTCGCTCGGTGTGCTCGCGTCCTACGATCGATGAGAACAACTGGCGCACGCCCCAGCGATCTAGAAATGGCAGAGCGCTTGCCGATGAGGTGGCGATCCCCAGCGGGCGGCCCACCGCGTGCAAGTCACGAAGTAGTTCGAGGCTGCCGGCAAAAGCCTGTGTCTCACTGGCCAGGCGGCGCATCCAGACTCGAACTTCGTCGCCAACCGCCTGGCGCAACCGCGCTTCCAGATCCGGAAAACCTGCAGGGAAGAGTTTGACCAGCAGGTCGGGATCGCCGCTGCCCATCAGTTCGTAAACCCGCCCCCGGCTCACTGCTGGAGCGTCCAGGGCATCGACGAGCGAGCAGGCCATTCCGTAATAGAAGCCGAGCGAGTCGGCCAGCGTACCGTCCACGTCGAAGATGACACCGCGAACGCGATCCATGTAATTCTTTCTAAGACGAGTTCTTTTTCCAGTTGAGCAGCTTCTCTTCGAGTCCGGGCCACTCGCTTGCCAGCGCGTTCTCGGACATGGGGTAGAGCATGCCTTCTTCCTTGGAGTTGTGCTGCTGGATCAACATCAGAATCGTGTCGCCCTGATCGACCAGTTCCTGTATGTCACCCGCGTCGAGTGCGCTCGCCATTTGATCGAGCAGTCCGCGCATCTGCGTGTGTTCTCCGCGCATGACCTCGGTCGGTCCGCCGGTCATGCCGGTGGCATTCTCGAAAGCGGGGAAGAGCAATTGCTCTTCCATGTCGAGGTGCTCGCGCAACAGTGCATTGAAACCGCTCCAGGCCGTGCGGACCGCATCGCGATCCGCTGCGTCGGCGGCAGTTTCGACCTCGGCCCAGCGGGAGTCGATGTCCCGATGACCGCGTGTGAAGAATTCGACCAGACTGGTGGACATCGGGGATCCTCTCGGGAAATTCCGCCCAGCGAAGGGACGGCGGGGGCGTCGCTCGACGCCGTGAGTGACTGGATATCGTTTGATAACATACAGGCTCCGATGTCGCCTCGTCACTCCAGCGAGCGGCGTCGCCGGGAAATCGTCGAGGCGACCCTGGCGCTGCTCGCCAATACCCCCATCCACGGCATTACTACGCGCGCGGTCGCGCGGCGCGTGGGGGTCTCGCAACCGGCTCTTTTTCGGCATTTCCGCTCGCGTGACGAGATCCTTGAAGCGGTCGTCGTGCACACCCGGGAGCAGCTCGAGATCCTCGCGGTGGACGTGCTGCGACCGGATCGGCCGCCTCTCGAGGCGCTCGACTCCCTGTTTCGACGCGTGGTCGGCTATGCCAGGGCCCACCCCGGTATGCCCCGTCTGTTGTTCTACGACGCGGCGACACCTTCCGACGCCCCTCACCATCAACCACTCCGGCACCTGGTCTCGATGCAGCGGGCGCTGGTCAGCGAGTTGATTCGGCAGGCGCAGCGATCCGGGGAGCTGCGCGAATCCATCGATCCCGAACTCGCCGGTAGCCTGTTCGTCGCCCAGATTCAGGGCGTCCTGTTGCAGTGGCAACTCTCGGGTCGCGGTTCGGAACTCGAGGAGCAAGTGGATGCACTACTGGCGTTGTGGCGAGCCGGTCTCGCGGCGGGCGAGCCGCAGCGACGCGCTGAGCCGATTCTTGAAGCCCAGGACTCCGAAGCGCGGGACTCCGAACAGGCCGACGCAATCCAGGACGACCCCATCACCTGCACGCTCTCGTTTCTGGATGTGCGTCCCATCCTCGAGCAGGGTCGCGATCCGCTGAGTCGGATCCTCGATCGGCTCGATCAACTACCCTCAGACGGTGTGTTGAAGCTCATCGCGCCTTTTCGCCCCGGCCCTCTGCTGAGCTTGCTCGGGGGGCGGGGCTATCGGCTGAGCGCTCGCGAATTGGAGCCCGGCCTCTGGGGGGTTGAGATCCAGCCTCCCGGTGCTGCCGAGATCGCGGACTACTGCGACCTCGAGGCCCCGCTTCCGCTGGAGCGGATTCTCGAAGCCACTCCCGGGCTCGAGTCCGGCGACGCGCTTCTGGCGCGCGTGCCCCGCGAGCCGCGCATGCTCTTTCCCCATCTGAAGGAGCGCGGGTTGACCTGGGAGGTGCACCGGGAGTTCGACGGCAGCGCATTGATCTGTGTACGGAGGCCGAAATGAGCAGCGGAATATCGACCGAAGGTCTGCACCTCGATCAGGCGCCACCGCTGCGTATTCCCTGTTCGTTCTTCTTGACCGCGCCCGTGGCGATCGCCGCAGCCGGTGTACTGGTTGCCGGCGTGGGTCGCGAGATCTTTCTCTCTCCCTGGGCTTCCGAGACGCTGGCGCTGGTCCATCTGGGGACCCTGGGCTTTCTCTCGATCGTGATGATGGGCGCGCTCTATCAGATCACGCCCGTGGTCGCGGGAGCTTCCGTTCCGCGGGTGGGCCTGGCGCACGTCGTACACGCGAGCTTCGTCGTCGCGCTCGGTCTGCTCGTGTTCGGTCTCTACGCTCACCGCTCCTGGGCGGTGTTTGACGCGATCGCCGTGCTCACGCCAGCCCTGCTCATGTTCATCGTTCCGGTCGCCAGGGCTCTACGCCGAGCACCCGCCCGCACAGCGACCGTGAGCGGCATGCGTCTCGCACTGTACTCGTTGATTCTGGCCGCCTTCCTCGGTCTCTGGATGGCGCACGGCCATAGCGCCATGCGCTTTCCCGGACCCCGACCGCTCTGGATTCAAGTCCACCTGGGAGTGGCCTTGCTGGGTTGGGTCGGTGGCCTGATCAGTGCCGTGTCCTGGCAGGTCGTGCCCATGTTCTATCTGGCGCCACCGATCGGGCACCGTGTACAACGCGGAATTCTGCTGGGTGTGGCGGCCGGCGTCCTACTGCCCGTAGTGATTCTCGTGCTGGACTACTTCGGGCTTCGCGGACACGGCTGGAGTGCGCCGGACAGGTTGGCGGCGCTCGGTTCATTGCCGGCGATGGTCAGTGTCTGGTGCGTGCAACCCGCTCTGACCTGGGCAGGTCTGGGAAAGCGCCGGCGTCGGCGCGTCGACGGAAGCCTTCTATTCTGGAAACTGGGCCTGATCATGGCACCCCTGACCGCGATCGCAGCGGTGGCCGCGTATCAACTGCTCGACCCTCGCTGGGACCTGCTGTTTGGGTGGCTCGCAATCTGGGGTTGGGCGGGTGCAATCGTGCACGGGATGCTCTGTCGCATCGTGCCGTTTCTCGTCTGGTTTCACCGCTTCTCGCCTCTTGTGGGATTGGCCCCCGTTCCTTCGCTGCGCAAGCTGCTGCCCGAGACGACGATCCGCATCGGATTTGCCCTCCACCTGACGACGTTAGTCGCGGGTGTAGCGGCCATCCTCAACCCTCACGACCTGCTGGTTCGAATGACCGGGCTCTTGCTACTGGCCTGTGCCTTCCAGTTTGGCGAGAGCCTGATCCGCGTTCTTCGCCAACGTCCTGAATCTCAACCGGAACGATCGGTTTCTGGTCCCGAGTGACGCTAGGATTGCCAAGCCGCGCCTGTCTTCTGTTTCACTTGTCTCTATGTGTAGGGCGAGAAGGTATGACGCGTGTCATAGCCGGCCAGGTTCACCCATGCGATGGTAGCCTCGCACTGTATTGAAGCTGAGAAGGAGTCTCGTACGTGTCGAACATGATTACCGAGGACTGCTTCAACTGTGGCGTCTGCGAGCGGGCCTGCCCGAGCGGCGGCATTACCAGGGGTTCGGAGAACTTCGTCATCAATCCGGATCGCTGCACCGAATGCGTCGGCTTCTTTCACACGCAACAGTGCGCGCGAGCCTGTCCGATCGACTGCTGCGTGGTCGATCCGAACAACCCCGGAACCGAGATGGAGCTCTTCGAGCGCGCCAAGAAGCTCACGCCCGAACGCGCCCACAAATTGGTTCTCGGACCCGAGACCTCTCATTTCCGGGCGAAGGACCGGACCCTGGGATCCACCCTCAAGCGTCTGGGCCGCCGGATTACCGGAGTTCTGGAGGGTCCCAATCCTCTCCCCTAGAACCCCGATCCCGTTCCCACCCGGCATCTGGAGAAGCGTATGATCCCGGTCATGCCGCTCTCAGGTCTCTTGTGTAAGCATTTCTGGCGCTGATGACGATGAAGTCCCCCGCAGTCGTGATCGCCAGCAAGGATGGAACCGTCCTTGCGCAAAATTCCCCTGCGCGCGGCATGATGGGCGCTCGTACTGGGAGCCTGTGCTGGGACGTCGTGCCGGGACTGGATGATGCCGAAGGCCTGCCTTGCCGGAGAGGCTGCGTGGGCGAGTTGCTGAATCGCGGACTCGAACAGACGCAGCACGCCCTGATCAACGTTCAAGGGCGCAGTCACGGGCTCACGTGCATCCCGCTCGGTGACACCGTGGTGTGCACGCTCAGTTGCGCGGCGGGCGAGGCGCCCGAGTCATGGGAACTGCTCACGCCGCGCGAGCGAAACGTGCTCCAGATGCTCGCCGACGGTGAAACGACCGCTTCCGCCGCTGAGAAGCTCGGTATCAGCCGGTCGACAGTGGCCACCCACGTGGAGCATATGCGCGAGAAGCTCGGCGCAAAGACGCGCGCCGCGCTGGTTTCACTGGGACACCGCTTCGGTTTCCTGAGCTGAAGGCTCAGACTTTTCCGAGGTCCGGATCTGCCTTCAACTGGATGGCTTCCCAGGCGAACTGGGCCGCCTGTCGCAGGCGCTTCTCGATCGGGTAGTCCGGGTGGGAAAGCCAGTTGGTGATCGGTGCGTTGAGCAGACCGACCACCATCTCCGCCAGGAAGACTGCCTCCTGATCCCGGCGAACCTCTCCCTTTTCCTGGCCTTCTTGCAGCATGGCGACAAAGGGTCCGTGGATGCGCGCCACGTACGGAAGCTGGCCCCCCGGTTCGGATTCGCCGCGCACCAGTTCCAGAAGTACGACGCGGGCCAGATCCCTCGTTTCGGCGATCTGATCGGCCGCGTTGGCTACAAATCCGGTCAAACGCTCGCGCGTCGAATCGGCGGCCGCGAACCCCTGGATCAGCATGCTCTCGAGGATGTCCAGAACCTCGGCGGTCATCTGTCCTAACAGGGCGTGTTTGTTCTGGAAATGATTGAAGAAGGTCGCGGGTGCGATGTCCGCAGCCGCGGCAATCTGGCCCACGGTGGTGCCTTCGAAGCCGTGGACCCGGAACAGATTCCTGGCCTCCTCGTAGATGCGCGCGCGAAGCTCGATCTTCCGCCTCTCGCGACGTCCAGGTGTGACCAGTTCCGACAAAGAATCCCTTCTTACCCGCCCCTCAACCCGGGCGTTCGCTGAGACATCTTACCGCATCGAACTCCGCGGACTCTTCGAACCTGGCATCGATACGGGCTATCTGCTTGAAATTCAACGACTTCTGGAGATCTCAAAGCGATTCCCCAGAACTTGCTTCCCATGGCTCGAATCTAGGCCGGTTCCCGGGATTCTATGGTACTATCTAATCGTAGAGTGGAGTCTAACTTTAGTATTGAGTAGCGGTAGCGTATAGGGGTACCGCGGCTCAGATCCGCAGTTGGAGGCTTTCCTGTGCCACGTCAATTCGAGGTAATCGACCGGGACTGTACGGGCTGCCGTTTGTGTGAGGAACGGGCACCCGAGAACTTCGAGATCCCGGCTGGGTCCTCGACGGCTCAGGTCGTCAAGCAGCCTGAAACCCCTGAGGAGGAGGAAGCCTGCGTCGAGGCTTCCGAGTATTGCCCTCTCGGAGGGCTCCGTGCGCGCGAACCCCAATCCGAGACCAACGGTGTCTCGTCCGCATCAACTCCGGCTGGCGATTCTACGTCCGCCAATCTCAACTAATCGATTTTCGTCTGGAGGACCGCGATTTGACCCTCGAAGAGATCATTACACCGCTCAAGACACTGTGGAAGTTCGACTACGAGTCGAACGTGAAAGCGCTTCACGATCTCTACGAGGTCGCGAAGAAAGAGCAGTGGAACGCGACGACCGACATCCCCTGGGACCTGGAGACCGATCCGGCGAAGGTCGGCACGATTGCCGGTCCGGGTGGCGACCCGCTCGCCGGTTTTGACTTCATCCAGGAGCTTTCAGACGAAAAGCGGATCGAGCTGAACAGTCGTCGCTCGGCCTGGACGCTGTCTCAGATGCTCCACGGAGAGCAGGGAGCAATGCTCTGCTGCGGGCAGCTCGTCGAGGTCGTGCCCGATATGGACGGCAAGTTCTACGCGTCCACCCAGGTGATCGACGAGGCGCGCCACGTCGAGGTGTTCCACCGCTACATCAAGCGACTGGACCACGTCTATCCGATCATGCCTTCGTTGAAGGCCTTGCTCAACGCCGTTTTGACCGCAGATATGTGGCAGATGAAGTGCGTCGGCATGCAGGTCATCGCGGAGAGCCTGGCCATGGGTTCGTTCAAGATGATGAAAGAAGGCACCGAGGACGAGGTGCTCTCGCGCCTCGTGGATCTGACGGCTCGAGATGAGGCTCGCCACGTCTCTTTCGGTCTGATCTACATGAGCGAAGAACTTCCGCGCATGGCGGAAGACGAGCGCAACAAGGTCGAGGACTTCGCCCTTGCGGGAGTCAAGCTCTTGGCCGATCCCGCAGCGCAGGCCGAGAACGGTGGCCCCATGTTCCAGATCTTCGCCGATGTCGGGGTCGATACCGATGCGGCGTTGAAAGAGCTGACGGAGAAGTTTTCCGATCCGGAATTCCGCGCTTCTCAGCCCAATCCCTTCCGCCAGTACGTCATTCCCCAGCTGGAGCGTCTCGGGCTCATCACGGAGCGGACGCGTCCCGGCTATGTGGAAATGGGACTCGTCAACTGAGCTGAGGGCAGCTACGCGCCCGCTCCTCGCCCCGCTGAAACCCATTGATGGGGCGACCGGGGCGGGTGTGCCTGTACAACGCTCATGAGGGTGTAATCACACGCCTGGAGTGGGGCCAAGGACCCTTTCTCATGAGCCTTGTCTTTATTCAAAAAGACTGGCGTGTATCGGTCATCTGACCGACGCGGACCCAGCCGGGACCTCGATAGGATACGCCTTCAGATTAGCCGCTTTATCTATCCGCCAATAATGCGGGGGAGCCTACATGAGTAATTCGAGCCGAAACCTTGCTGAGATCCTTCAGGACAAGAACACCTGGTGGGTGCACTTCCTGATCGTCTCAGCAATCTGCATCGCAGGTCTGGTCTATTTGGGAACGCAAACCTATGTGGGAGCCCCACCGCTGGAAGACTACAAGAAGGTCACCGGCGAGACGGTGATCTCCCGTGAGCAGATCAAGCACGGACAGGAAGTCTTCCATCTTCGAGGCTTGATGGGTTATGGCTCTTTCTGGGGTGACGGAGCCGAGCGCGGCCCCGACTTCACCGCAGATGCCCTGCACCGCATGGTGGTTTCCATGCGCGCCTTCTACGAA
Source organism: bacterium (assembly GCA_024226335.1). Lineage (NCBI taxonomy): Bacteria > bacterium. The sequence continues at coordinate 12,432 of JAAELY010000545.1, read as the reverse complement.
GAGCAAGGTGATGGAAGCCAGCACGACAAGGATGCGATCTCGGTACGGGTAATCCGAGAAATCCACGCGAACACTTATGACGAGAAGGCCGGGCACATCGTGATCAGCGATGCCCAGGAGCGAGCGTACGAAGAGCTCGTCGTTCACTACACGAGCATGTTCAACGACCCGGACTACGGAGAAGCGTTCGAACCGAGTGGATACATTTCGGATCCGACGGATCTTCGCGACCTGACGGCCTTCTTCTTCTGGGGAGGCTGGGTTTCCGGAGCGAACCGCCCCGGTCAGGTCTATAGCTACACGCATAACTGGCCGTACGATCCCGATGCCGGAAACTACGCGACCAGCCAGACCTGGATCTGGAGCTTCATTTCGATCTTCGGACTTTTCCTGGGCATCCTCGCGGTTCTCTACGTGTATGGACAGTTCAAGGAGCAAGGTGATCCCTTCACCGGAGACGGAACTTCGCTCACCACGAGCGACCTTGAAGATGGGCGTGTCCGCGCCACTCAAAAGTCCACCTACAAGTTCTTCGTCTTTTCGATCATTCTGTTCGGGTGTCAGGTCATCGCGGGTATTCTCGCGTCGATGGACTTCGTTCGTCCGTTCGGGATCTCGCTGGGCGATATCATCCCCTTCAACGTTCTGCGTAGCTATCACACGCTGTTCCAGATCTACTGGTTCTTCATGGCGTGGGTCGGCTACACGATCTTCTTCCTGCCCCGGCTCTCCAAGGTTCCGAACGGGCAGCTTTTCCTGATCAACCTGCTATTCGCGATCTGCATGGTCACGGGTGCGGGTGCACTGGTCGGAATCTACGCCGGACAGACGGGCATCCTCACGGGCCAGGCGGCGTACTGGTTCGGTAGCCAGGGCTGGGAGTTCATGGAGGTCGGCCGAGCCTTCCAGTACACGCTGCTGAGTTCGTTCGCCCTCTGGATCTTCATCATCTACCGCGGTGTGAAGCCGTGGCTGACTGCGAAGAACATCTGGTCTGTGCCCTCCTGGCTGCTCTACGGCAGCGGAATCATGGTCGCGTTCCTGTTCTTCGGGCTGATGATTTCACCGGAGCAGAACTTCGCCGTTTCTGATTACTGGCGTTGGATGGTCGTTCACATGTGGGTCGAGGTCACCTTCGAGGTGTTCACGACCGTCATCGTCGGCTACATGCTCGTTCAGATGGGCCTCATCTCCCGGATGATGGCCGAGCGCGTCATCTTCCTGGCCGTGATGATGTTCCTGGTCACAGCGACCCTCGGCATTTCTCATAACTTCTACTGGATCGCCAAGCCGACCGGAATCATCGCGGTTGGAGGCGTCTTCTCCACTCTCCAGGTTCTGCCCCTGCTCTTGCTGACCCTGGATGCGTGGCGAGGCAAGTCGGAAGCGGGCCGTGCTCAGAAGCACGTTCAGGAGGGAAGACAGGTATTCCTGATGGAAGGCGTGTGGCTGTTCGTCCTCGCCGTCAACTTCTGGAACATCTTCGGAGCCGGTGTATTCGGTTCGCTGATCAACCTTCCGATCGTGAACTACTACGAGCATGCGACCTACATGACGGGTAATCACGCACATGCCGCCATGTTTGGCGTAAAGGGAAACATCGCACTGGGCGGGATGCTGTTCTGCATTCAGCATCTGATCAGCAAGGAAGCCTGGAACCCGAAGCTGGTCCGGTCGGCCTTCTGGTCGCTACAGCTCGGCGTAGCGCTGATGATGTTCCTCGACCTGTTCCCGGTTGGTCTGTACCAGATCATGATCGTCGTTCAGGAAGGACTCTGGTTCGCGCGATCGCAGGAGATCCTGACGGGTGACGTGTGGAAGCTCCTGACTTACTTCCGCGCAATCGGCGGGACGCTGTTCATCGTGGGCGGCGTATTCCCCCTGATCTGGTTCATCTGCAAGAGTGGAACGGTGCTCAAGGCCGAATCCGACTCCGATGAAGGTGAATGGACCATCTACGAAAAGGACTGGGCCGCATAGTCCAAGTCTGAGTTCCCGATCCAACAAGGGCCTGGTCTTCCCATCATCAGATGGGGAGATCAGGCCCGGACGGGAAGGGGCCGGTTCCTGGTAACCAGGGCGGTCTCTACTGAAGAGCGGACCGGCGAGGAGTCCCTCCCATGAGCGGACGCGAGGTCATCCCGCTCAACCAGAATCGACGCTCGCGGACGGCCTTTCCAGAGGGCCGCACCGTCGCGATGCTCGTCTTCCTGGTTTTCGACGCGATGATGTTTGCCGGCATGGTGGGCATCTTCATGCTCACGCGCGGGGCAGCGGGTGCCGAGTGGCCCCCACCCGGGCAGCCGTGGTTCCCTCCATGGGAGACGGCCATCAACACGACGGCTCTGCTGGTCAGTGGCTTGCTGGTGTTGCGGGCGAACCAGACGTGGGAGAAACCGGAGGCTCGGGTCGGTTCACTTCTGTTCGCCGCCATCGTATTGGGCGCCTTCTTCCTGTTTTTTCAGGGTGTCATCTGGCTCGTCCTGATCCGTCAGGGGCTGAATCTGGCCTCGAGCCAGTACGGGGCTTTCTTCTGCCTCGTGGTGTTTCTGCACGCCGTCAACGTCCTGGGTGGCCTGATCCTGCTGGGGATTGCCTGGCGGCGTCTCAATCCACTTAGCGACGATCAAGAGATGCGGGGACCTTTGAGGACCAGCGCCTTTTCCTCGGCGCGTATCCTCTGGTACTTCGTTGCGGGCGTATGGCCCATTCTCTATCTCACCCTTTTCCTATGATGGTCTCGTTCGCAGCGCCACGATCTTCATGCACTCGTCGTCAAACCGCAGGGATGTGAAAAGTCCGACGTGCCACTTCACCTTCGACCGATCATGAGAACTCTGCCCGGGCTGTGGAGGGATCCGTTCGCTCTAGAACTGGGCATCGAGTTTCTGCACGGTATCGTCGACACGCCGGTGATGAGGGCGGCTTTCCGTCAGATGCTCATCGGTGTCGATGCGCGATCGCGCTTGCTCCTGGAGTCGCTGACTCGAACACCGATCGACCTGGAGGCGATGGCGAAGCTGCCCGAGACGACATTCGGCGGAGCGTACGCTCGGTTCTTCACGAATAACAACCTCGATCCCGAGTTTCACGCCAAGGTCTACCCTGACTGTCTCGAGGATCTCGAGCGCGACTGGGTTTTTGCCCGTTTCGCACGAACGCACGATTTTCACCACGTCTTGCTCGGACTCGGCGTGTCACATATGGAAGAGATCGCCCTGCACCTGTTCCTGTTCGCCAACACACGGGATCCAGTTGCGGCGGTCTTCGCGGCGGGGTTTCCGCTCCTGGCCGTTCGCTACCGAATGCCCGGTCGCTACTGGGGTCTGAGTCGCAAACTCATGAAGACTGCGCGCGCACTACCGAGTCTTTTTCGCTTCCCCTATGAGACACTCCTGACCGAGCCGTTGGTCGACTTGCGTGCACGGGTAGGGCTACCGGCAGAAGGCTGTGTCGAGGCGAAGTGTTTTCGAGATTCGTGAACGCGGGGGGCTGATGTGGAGATTCTGGTCTCACTGCGAACGCTGCACGTGCTCGGCGTCATTCTGTGGATCGGCGGGGTCGCACTCGTGACGACGGTTCTCCTGCCGGCCGTGCGGAGCCTGCCGGATCACGAGAATCCATTCGAACTCTTCGAGAAGATCGAGAATCGCTTCGCCCGACAATCACGGGTCGTCACCTTGATCACGGGTCTTTCGGGCTTCTGCATGGTGTACGAGATGGGCGTGTGGGAACGTTATCTGAGCCTCGAGTTCTGGTGGCTCCACGCAATGACGCTGGTCTGGTTGATCTTCACGCTGATTCTCTTCGTACTCGAACCCTTGATTTTGCACCGCAAGCTGCGTGAGCGAGCGCAAAGCGACGCCGTCGGAGTGCTCCGGTTGATGCAGCGAGCGCACTGGGTGCTACTCACGCTGACTCTCGTAACCGTTGCAGGAGCGGTATCCGGAAGTCACGGATGGTTCTGGTTCTGATTCTCGCTGCGAAGTCGTTCAGCTCTCCGCTTTGAGATGGCGTAGCTTCTCCTGTCGTGCGCTCGTTTCTTCAAGCTCGGCTCCGGCTGCCCGCATGACGTCAGTGAGATGGCCGAGAGCACTGCGCCAGGCGCGCGCGTGCCCATCCCGCCAGCCCTCGCCGCATACCCGCCCGAGTGCGTCGAGCATGCATTCCACCATCCAGTCGTACATCCGGTCTTCTACGCCGTAGTCGTGGTGGCTCTTGCCCATGGCTTCGAGGTTGGTCTGCAGCCACGGCTCCTGCTCGATCCAGGCCACCACAGAGACGAGTGTCTCCCGCACCATTTCTTCTTGCTCGGACAGGCTGTGCTTGCCGAAGAGTTCAGTCACCTGTGGATGCCGCTCAAAAAAGAGCGCGTAGAACTCCTCGACAAGCTTCGTCTCCCGGCCTGAGAGCTGGTCCATGCTGTCGATCAGATGTTCGGCTTCTTCGTCCTGCACCAGAGGTGGCGCTGCGCTGGCCTCGGGTGTCACGCTGCGGAGTAGGTGGCGGGCAGTCCGATGACTCCGGACACGAATTCTGAACGCAGGCGCTCGATCTTGTTCTCGTCGATGCTGTAATTCGGAATCCGTTCGAGCAGGGCCTCGAGCGCGACAGTGCCTTCGAGCGCCGCGATGTGCGTGCCTAGACAGGAGTGATTGCCGTGGCCAAACGTCAGGATGCGTCGCGGGCAACGGCGGATGTCGAAGTTATCGGGATCGGCGAACTCCCGTTCGTCACGATTGGCAGAGACGAACAGGAAGAACACAGCCTGTCCTTCTTTCATGGTCTGGCCGTGAATCTCGACGTCGTGGTTGAGCGTCCGGCCCAGCATCTGGGTCGGCATGCCGAAGCGCAGCATCTCCTGGAAAGCGTCCGGAATCAGCTTCGGATCCTGTACCAGTTCATTGCGAACGGCCTGGTTGCGGTGAAGTTCCAGCAGCCCCGCAGCAAAGATCTTGGGGAAACTGTCCGTGCTGCCGATGACGAGCGTCGCCATCTGCGAGGCGATGTTGTCATCCGGCAGCGGCTTGCCGTCGAAGTTTGCGCCGAGGTAGGCGTTGATCAATACGTCGGCGTCTTCGGGGTTCTTGCGCCGTTCCTTCAAGATCCCTTCGAGGTAGGTATTGAGCTCATCCGCGGCCGCGAGTCCGCCGTCGGTCATGCCCCGCTTTCCGCGTTCGCGTTCGAAGAAGCGGTTGACGAGACCGTTCAGGAAGTCACCGTCCTCGGTCGGCAGTCCCAGGAGTCTGCACGATACCTCTACCGAGATCTTGGCGATGTAGTCGCCGACCAGGTCGCACTCGCCCTTGGGGCCGATGTCATCGATGTGGCGGCCGACGATCTCGCGCACCAGAGATTCGAGTTTGGCCACGCGCCGCGGTTTGAATGCGGCGCTGATCAGGGCCCGATTTCGCGTGTGCTCGGGAGGATCCATCATATTGACGCTCGGGAACACGGGCAGCTGATTCGTCAGTAGATGAGCCGGCGTCGTGCCTCTCTTGGAAGCCGAGTAGGTCTTGGCCAGACCCGTCTGTTCCCAGATATCGTCGAAGCGCGAGAGCATCCAGCAATCGAATTCTTCTACGTAATAGGCCGGGGCCTCGTCGCGAAGCTGCTTGTAGATGGGAAGGGGGTCGTCGAGGACTTCGTCCATGAAAGGGTTGTACTCGATCATCTGTTTACTCCTACGTGTAGTCGGTGATTTTCAAGCTGGAGTGTGATCATGCGTATGAGCCCAATCATACTCCTTGTCGGAACGTGGCTCAGATCATTCCGGAGCCGGGCAGGTCGTACTTCACCCGGATCCTTTCGATTTCCTCTTCGCGCCCAGATTGCGGCGCTCCGGATTGTAGAAGCCTGTCTCGGGTGAGTTCGTCGACGACCGTTTCTGAGCGGGGAAAGGGCTGGTCGGGAGAGTTGAGCTGGAAGAGCTGCTCGAAGGGGAGTCGGGGTCGCTGTCCACCGGCATCGGGGTTTTCGAGCGGATAGCCCACCGTCTGTGCGACGGCGATGCGGCAGCTTTCGGGCAGGCCGAAGGCTTTTTCGACCCGGCTCCAGTCCGCCGAGCCCTGGCAGCAGGTGCCGAGTCCGAGCTCAAAGGCCATCAGGGTAGCCTGGCTGACCGCCTGTCCGAGATCCATATCGACCATGCCCGGGGCCTTCAGCGCAGCTCCGATGTTATTGAAGAGTGGAACCAGCGTTTCTTCCAGTTCCTTGTGCTTATTCGTTCCGTATCCCAGAGCGCCACATTCGACGAGCTCTCGCAGTCGTTGCCCTGCTTCATCCATGGCATCGCCCTCGATGTACCAGAGGATGATGACCGGGGCCAGTTTCATCTGGAAGCCACCGACCGGGGAGGGCAGGCTCTCGAGCTGTTCCTCGCTTGCCGTCTCGCGATGGATGACGAGCGCCCGCGCTGCGTTGTTGTTTCCGAAGTGTGAAGCCAGACGCGCCGCCTCGAGCATGCACTGGATCTTCTCGATCTCGACTGGCTTGCTCGGGTCCAGGTAGCGTATGGAACGGCGGTTGCCGATGACTTCTCTGAGTTCCATGTTTGGATCTTTCTTGGGTTGGCGAATCGAACTAACGTCGAAACTCGCTCGAGAGCAGGCAGATCATGTTGTAGAAGCCCGCGACTTCCTTCTGAGCCAGAGGATCGCGCGCCAGAATCTGTTCGTGAACCGGTGCCAATGTGACATAGCCGAGCACCATGGCGTTGAACGCCATGAGTGCGGTGCCGATCGAGTCCTCGGACAGCGTTTCAGCGGCTCCGTCGTCAAACAGCCTCGCCTGCGCTCGTTCGAAGATCGGCCGATACCAGCGCTCCACCAGGAGATCGAGCTGGCTGCCTCCGGCCAGCGCTGCATGCTGGATGATCCGCGCCAGATTGGGTTGACCGACGATATGGAGAATCAAGGTATGAGCGATCTTCAGCACTTCGGGCTTGGCCAGGGAGTCTTCGATCTCATCGGAGATGATCTGGAAAAAGGGGTCGAGGAGTCGCGCGAATACGGCCTCGTACAGCGCGCGCTTGCTCTCGAAATGCTTGTAGATCCCGGGCCCGCTGATGCCCACCGAGGTGGCAATCTCGCCCAACGAGGTGGCGTCGTAGCCCCTTTCGGCGAAGGTGTCTTCCGCAGAATCGAGAATACGCTGGGATGTGGGGCGGGAATTCTGCATCGATCGGAGGCTCTGAGGTCCTGAATCTGTCGTATAACGAGGTAGGAGGGGGTTTTCGGGCCTCTCCGCTTTGCTTGACGCACAAATTCTAGCACGATAGGTTAGAGGTTACTAACCATTAACTCCCCTGGGCCGGGCTCGGCCGGGCGTGTTCTCGCGCGCCGGAATCCGACCGGGTGAGCCAGGAGACCCCCATGACGACGATCGGTTTCGATATCGAGGTCGGACTCTCGGAAGAAGACACCGCGATCCGCGATACGGTCCACCAGTTCGCTGCCGAGGTCCTGCGCCCCGCCGGTGTCGAGTTGGATCGCCTGAACGATACCGCCGATGTGATCGCCCGGAATTCGGTCCTGTGGACGGTTTTCGAGAAGTACCACAAGCTCGGAATCACGGCGCTCCAGCTCGACGACGACATGGAGCCCATCCGCAAGGCGCGCCTGATGGCGATCATCAACGAAGAGCTGTCCTGGGGCGATGTGGGTCTGGCCATCTCACTGGGCCTTTGTGGATTTCACGGTCCTTGGGTGCAACAGAGCAATGATCCTGAGCTGATCGCTCGTTTCTGTTCGCTGGAAAATCCGACCATCGGCTGCTGGGCCCTCACCGAACCCGACCACGGCAGCGATACGGTCGCGCTGACCGAGGCGCATTTCTCCGATCCCACACTCAAGCCCAATTGCATCGCCAGCAAGGACGGCGAGGGCTATGTGATCCAGGGGCAAAAGGCGGCCTGGGTCTCCAATGGGCCGATCGCCGATCTGGCGGTGGTGTTCTGCACTCTGGATCCGAGTCAGGGTTTCAAAGGGGGAGGCGTATTCCTGGTGCCGCTGGATCTGCCGGGAATCAGCCGCCCCAAGCCTTTGGACAAGCTCGGCCAGCGGCCTCTGCCCCAGGGCGAGATCTATTTCGATCAGGTGCGCATACCCGGCTCCCATATGGTGATCGGCCCGGACCTCTACGCGATCGCCCTCGAGGCCATGCTCTCGCACGCGAACGCCGCCATGGGGCAGCTCTTCGTGGGCGTGGCCCGCGCCGCCTACGAGCACGCCGTCAGCTATGCGAAGGAGCGGGTGCAGGGGGGCGTGCCGATCTTCGAGCACCAGGCTGTGAAGTCGCGCCTTTTCAAGATGTTCTCCAAGGTCGAAGCCGCCCGCTCGCTGGCTCGACGCGTGGCGCTGTTCAACGCCATGGGGGCGCCCCAGATGCAGTACTCGATCGCGGCCAAGACCTATTGCACCGACATCTGTTTCGAGGTGGCGAGTGAAGCCCTGCAGGTCTACGGGGGCAATGGCCTCAGCCGCGAGTACCCGATCGAGAAGCTGCTGCGCGACGCCAGGGCATCGATGGTCGAAGACGGCTGCAACGAATTTCTCAGCATCGTCGGTGGGGCGCGACTCTGAGGCCAGGCGCAGTGCATAATCCGCTGTGAGACCTGGACCATCCACCACGAGCGAAGGAGTGCTGTCTTGAAACTCAATGCGTTGATTGGCGGCGTCGGAATGACGCGTTTCATGAAGTACCCGGACAAGGGTCTGAAGGAACTCGGAGCCGAGGCGGTGGTGCAGGCCGTGGCCGATGCCGGTATCGAACTCGGCGATCTCGACGCGGCCTTCGTCGGAAATTGCGCGGCGGGTCTGGTGACCGGCCAGGAGTCGGTGCGCGGTCAGGTGGTGCTCGACACCTTGCAAGTGGGCAAGATCCCCATCATCAATGTCGAGAACGCGTGCGCGAGTGGCTCGACTGCATTGATGCAGGCGAGTGTGATGGTCACCGCCGGGATTCACGATCTGGTCCTGGCTCTCGGCGTCGAGAAACTCTCCCATCCGGACAAGGCCAAGAGCTTTGCCGCCTTCGCTGGCGCCATGGATATCGACGAGCTGAAGGAGATGATGGAAAACCTGCAGAAAGCGGCAACGAGTGCTGGCGGGGATGCGGGCGCCGGGCAGAACCGTTCCATGTTCATGGACGTCTATGCCGGTGCAGCCAATGACCACATGAAGCGCTTCGGAACCACCAAAGAACAGTTCGCCATGGTGGCTTCGAAGAATTCACTCCACGGAAGTCTCAATCCGAATGCCCAATTCCAGCAGGAACTGAGCGTCGAGGACGTGCTGAACGAGCGACTCATCGTCGAGCCACTGACCCGAGCCATGTGTTCACCGATCGGAGACGGCGCTGCAGCCGCGATCGTGATGAGCGAGAAGAAGGCCCGCGAACTCGGAGTACGAAAGCCGGTGCGCGTGGTGTGTAGTGTGATGAGCTCCGGTTACAACCACGCACCGGACGAGCCCGACACCGTCGAGCTCTCCTCTCGCGGTGCGTACGAGGAATCCGGTATCGGTCCCGACGGTTTCGACGTGATCGAGATCCACGACGCCTCCGCGCCCGGCGAACTGATCGCCTACGAACAACTGGGTCTGTGTGCCAAAGGCGAGGGCGGCAGACTGGTCGAATCCGGGGACACCCGACTCGGTGGGCGGATTCCCGTGAATACCTCCGGCGGCTTGTTGCGCAAGGGGCACCCGGTCGGTGCGACCGGCCTCGCGCAGGCTGTTGAACTCACGCTGCAGCTACAGGGGCGGGCCGGCAAGCGCCAGGTCGAGGGCGCGAAGATCGCTCTGGCACAGAACGGTGGCGGCAAGAAGGGCAATGACGCGGCCGCCATGGTCGTGACGGTCTTCCAGGCCTGAACCTCGAAGAGAAGCCGGAGAGCGAAAATGCGCGAACGCAGCGAGATGGTACTTGCAGACCTGGTGCAGATCCGTGCCGAGAAGCAACCCGACCTGGATGTCCTGACCTTTGAACATCTCAGCCTCGATGACGGTGCGACACCGGACCAGGTGCGCACATACGCCGATCTGCAGATCCACGCCAATCGCCTTGCAGCGGCATTCGTCGCCAGGGGACTCGCGCCCGGCGACCGTGTCGCGATCATGCTGCGCAACCACGCGGAGTTCGTCGAAGCCATGATCGCTTCGTCGATCACGGGGGCGCTCTTCGTTCCGATCGATCCCCGGACGAAGGGCGAGAAACTCGCCTTCATGCTTTCGAACTCGGGCTGCGCGGGTGTCGTCACGGGCGACTACTGTCTCGCCGAACTCGACGCCGTGCGCTCGGGGCTTCCCGACCTTCGGTGGGTTGTTGCACTCGAGACCGGTGCGTCGGCTCCGCCGCTTTCCACGTTCGAGGGCGTGGAATCACTTGCGGAGTTCCTGGACAAACCGGCTGAGACGCTGGACGTGCGCGCCGACGGACCTCTCACGCCTCTGCAGATCATGTACACCTCGGGCACGACGGGTGATCCGAAGGGAATCGTCGGCGTGAACATGCGCTTCTGTGCGGCGGGTCTGGTGGGCCAGATCTTCGGCTATCAAGCCGACGAGCGTCCCTACACGGGACTCTCCCTCACACACGGCAACGCGCAGGCCATGACGCTCGCTCCCGCGCTGCACATGGGTTTGCGCGCCGTCTTCAGTCGCCGCTTTACTCGTTCGAAGCTATGGGACGTCTGCCGACGCTACGGTTGTACGAGCTTCACGCTAGTGGGCGGCATGGCGACGGCGATCTACAGCCAGCCGGAGCGCCTCAATGATGCCGACAACCCGGTTCGACTGGTGGTGAGCGGCGGCATGCCCGCGGCGATCTGGGGGCCGTTCGAGCAGCGCTTCGGCATCGAGATCCTGGAGATCTACGGCGCCATGGACGGCGGCGGGATGGCGTTCAAACCGCCGGGCGAGGGTCCGATCGGCTCCTTTGGAAAGCCGATGAACGGAATCGAGATGAAGATTCTCGATGAAGAAGGCCGTGTGTGTCCGCCCGGTGTGATCGGCGAAATCAGCGTTCGGCCCGAGGGAGGCGCCGAAGCCGAGGTGGAGTACTACGGCAACGCCGAGGCTTCCCGGGCGAAGATTCGCGACGGCTGGAATCGCAGCGGCGACATGGGGCACAGCGACGAGGGGGGCTGGCTCTTCTTCGACTATCGCGCCGGGGGTGGGATCCGGCACAACGGCGATTTCATCAACCCGAGCTTCGTCGAGAAGGCCGTCGCCGAACACCCGGCCGTGAGCGATGTCTTCGTCTACGGCGTTCCGGCGGCCTCTGAGGCACCTGGCGAGAAAGACGTGGTCGCCAGCATCGTCCTGGAAGAGGGTGCTGAGCCAGACCCACGCTCGATCTTCGCGATCTGTCGCGATAAACTCGAGTCGAACTTCGTTCCGAGCTACCTGCAGTTCGTCGACGAGATTCCCAAGACGGCTTCAGAGAAGCCCCAGGAGCGCATCCTGCTCGAGCGCTTCGACCCTGATTCTTCGGGAATCTACACAGAAATGTGACGATCGCTACGGGTTGAGCGTCTGCGCCGACTCGGGGCTTCGACCACGGGAATCTCAGCGAATGTCACGACAGGAATCGAACCGGGTGCAGCCCGTCACGGATACTGGACCGCTCACCGGACTCAGGGTGCTCGAACTCGGCGAGAGGGTGGCTGCGCCCTATTGCGCCAAACTGCTCGGCGACCTCGGCGCGGACGTCATCAAGGTCGAAAGCCCCGGTGCTGGAGATCCGTCGCGTCTTCGCGGTCCGTTTCCCGACGCTCCCGATCCGGAATGCAGCGCGGCGTTCCTCTATCTCAACACCAGCAAGCGTTCGATCCGTCTCGACCTCGACGCCGAAGAAGATCGCAAGAGCTTTGCGAAGCTGGCCGCACGCGCCGACGTCCTGATCGAGGACCGCGCCCCGGGTGTCCTCGATGCGTTGGATCTCGGCTACAAGGCACTCCATCGCGACAATCAGGGGCTCATCTTCACTTCGATCACGCCGTTCGGGCAGACCGGGCCAAACCGCCAGCACCTCAGTCAGCACCTCAACCTCTATCACTCGGCGGGACACTCTTCGCCGTTCGCAGCCCTCGAGGCCGAGCAGGAACGGGCACCCTCCCGGGCGGGCGGTTACCTGGGCGAATACGACTCCGGTCTGACCGCCGCATTGGGGATTCTCGCGGCCGTCTACGGTCGCGAGGCCAGTGGACGCGGGCAACACATCGATGTTTCGAAGCAGGAAGCCATGATGTGTCTCGAACGAGTCACGATCGGACGCTTTGCCAACGAGCCCGATCCGTTTTCCGGACGCGGCCCCGGCGGCCTCACCCAGGCCAAGGACGGATGGGTGATGTTGACCACCCTCGAATCGCATCAATGGGAAGGATTGGCGCGCGCCATGGGAAATCCCGAATGGGCACAATCCGAGTGGTTT
>JAAELY010000544.1 GCA_024226335.1 bacterium | reverse complement strand
GGCGCTGTTTCTTGCCACTTCTTCGTTCGACACACACCTAATTCGAAGAGGATTCCTCGATACGATAAAGATGCTTCTCGGTCCGAACAAAGAGTGATCTCCCGGCAACCGCGGGGCTCGCCATGAGTTGCTCGTTGGGCAACGGATTGACGGCCAGGACTTCGAGTTTCCGGGAAGGGTTGATCACGGTGCCGCCCGCATCTTCGTTGAAGAGGTAGATGCGACCATTGGCGTAGATGGGGGACGCCGAGTACTCCCCCTGAACGCGCTGTTTCCAGACGAGTTCGCCGGTTCGGGCTTCAAGACAGGACGCGATACCACCGTGATTCACGAGGAAGAGAAGGTCACCGATGAGCAACGGCGACGAACGCGACGGCATACCCCGCTTCATCGTCCACACCACATGGCTGTCGGTGACGTCGCCGTTCCCATCCGGCTTCACGGCCCAGAGCTCCGGGCGGTCATGATCGATGAGCGCAAAGATCAGTCCGTGCCCGAAGACCGGGCGGGGAGCGACCGAAAAGCCTCGGTGTCGTACTTTCCACAATTCGTTACCCGTAGCCGTGTCGTAGGCGATGAACGCCTTGGCTCCAGGGCTGACGAGCTGAGTACCAGACCCTCGTGGGACGACGATCGGCGTGCAGAAGGCCTTGCGCTGATTGACGGGAGTTTGGCTGAAGTCGACGGAGCGATCCGTCCTCCACACCGTCTTCCCGTTGGCCTTGTTCAGTGCAATAACGTACTGCACGTCCCGTCCATCCACATTGAAGACGAACAGGTCGCCCACGAGAGAGGGAGAGCTGCCGGGTCCGGCCCCGGACTCGTGGTCGCATTTCAGGTCGCGGCGCTCCCAAACCCTGTTCCCCGTCGCGGTATCCAGGCAGGCCGTTCCGTACGTGCCGTAATGAACGTACACGCGCCCCTCCTCGATCACCGGAGTCGGCGAGGCGTAGCTGTTTCCGGGCGCGATACGTTGCGGCTGTTCGACGTCGAACACGTGAATATCATGGACGATCTTGCCCGAATCGCGATCGACACAGACCGCCGATAATTTGTGCCCGTCGGCCGTCGCGGTCGTCACCCACACCTGTTTACCCCAGAGGATGGGAGACGACCAACCCCTGCCGTGAATCCGCGTCTTCCAGATAATGTTTTCGCTTTCGCTCCACCGCAGGGGAAGGCCCTCCGAGTCTGAATGGCCGTCACCGCGTGGCCCTCGAAACTCGGACCAGCTACCGGGTCTCACGATCCGGGCGACTTTCACTCGCCCCGCCGTCGTAACACCCTTCCGGTCAGCGTCGGGCATTCGGGTAACGGCCTGACTCGGCGAGGACTGCGCCGCGGTTCCGCCTCCTCCGGAGATCGCCCGCAATTCATCGACGGAGAGAGCGCGTTCGTAGATGCGAACATCGTCGATGAGGCCATGAAAGAGCCTTTCCTTGGCCTGTGCGTTCGCACCAATGAGCACGGGAAAGTCGTTGACGCTGATGTTCGGTGAGGAGTTC
>JAAELY010000543.1 GCA_024226335.1 bacterium | reverse complement strand
CGAAAGGAAACGCTCTCGACGCGTCACCTTCCCCTTACGACTCCAAGCCTCGGATGCGAACGACGCCTGCTTCTTCAGCTCTGTCATCCCCCTATCCCTTGGTTCTAACAAATTCATGGGGTTCTGCAGAGATTCCCTAGTAGTTGCGGCACGACGTGGTCGTGCTCGGCCCACGCGCTGGAAGCTGCGGCTGGCGATCAGGATCGTGAACGAGACGCTCGGTGAGCTACGTCTGGAGAAGCATCCCGACAAGACGTTCACCGGGCGCGTCGAGCCCGGCTTTGACGACATCGGCTACCACCTTGCACCGGGTCGGCTCACGGTCGCCCGACAGAAGGTGGACTGGGCTTGATCAGTTGTTACAGCCTCGCCTGCCCGTAGCGGGCTCGGGAAGACTCGCGACACGAAAACCGGCAGCGGGGACCTCAAGCATCGGATCGTCGGCGCTCACGCCCGACGCAGAGCATTGGGCCGCGCTGCTGGGGTAGCCCCCGCCCCGCAGGCTGCGGAACATTACGAACAGGATCGCCTCGTTCCACTCCAAGACGTTGCCCCCCTGGTCGAACGTCCCGTTGGGGCTCGGCGAGCCCGGACCCGGCGGACCGGGCAAGGGCGGCGATGGCCCATAGCCGCCCACGGGCGTGAGGTCGCCCGGGCCAGGATTGCAGTTCGCCGTGTTCGCGGTCGCGCTCGGCCCAGCGCACACTATCTGCGTGTCATCTCACGCCGGGTAGTCGAAATACGTGTCGGTGGACGGGTCGTAGTACGCCGCCTTGTACCACTCGTCCTCACTCGGCAGGAACACCGTCGCGCCCGGGTTCCGTGTGAGCACCGTCCCCGGATAAACCTCCGTAATGATGGTATACGCCCCGTCCTCGGTCGTCGTAGCGTCCTGCGCCCCCGTCGGCTGGCCGTTGTGCAGCCAGTTCGCAAACCGCAGCGCATCGTAGAATGACACGTAGTTCACAGGCATGTTCTCGCGCCCGGCGATTGGCGCGTAGGTGAAGCTTCCGACAGCCCCCACCTGCGTGATCCCGCCAGGGGCCGCACCCATGCTCGCGCTGTACAGCCCGTTCGTATCCGTCGCCGCCACCGCGTTCAGGAACGCCGCGTACTGCGCGTTCGTCACTTCGTGCTGCGAGATCCGGTACTCCGTCGCCACCGCGCCCAAACCCGTGGTGTCCGCAGAGTTGCCCGCGCCGCCCACCGTCACCCAGTCGATCGTCACCTGCGCCCATGCCGAAGCCCCCGGAAGCAGGACCGCAAGTAGAAGAAAGGCACCGGCCGCCAGGGCCGGAAGCGCACGTGCGCGTCGCTTCCGCTCGTTTGCTTCAACCTTCCACATGTCCCGGTTCCTTCATCCGCAGCCGCAGGGAAACGCATTGTCGCACGGGGGCTTACGCAAGAGGAAGGCCCATATGGAGCAGGGCTTCGGCGGATGCGCAGCTTCGACTGGAAGCTGTCGGTTCAGCGAACCGAATCCAGTCGAATCTCGCCTGTGTGGGCGCACGGCCAAGCCTCGGAGTAAACGGGCGAGGTATAGAGGGCTGAGCCGCACCCGCCCCCCCCCCAGCCACGCCCCTGTTTCGAGGGGCCGTGGGGCCGTCACCGATGCCGCTCTGTGCCGCTGCTTGCAGCCCCCTGCAAGGCTGCCCGCGCAACTCACCGCTTCCGCTGACGCCTCTGCGACATTGCCAACGTGGTTGTCGCCGGTTCGAGTCCGGTCTTGTCGAGCTTTCGCCATTCGCCTGCCCACCTACTGCCCACCTCTGGGCGTCGTAAGTGCCCGGAAGTGCTACGGCGGGGTCTGGTTCAAGTCCAGTATCGTCCACCACGCGGGCACGGCTCGGCTCGGCTCAACTCGGGTTGACTGCGAGTTGGGCGAGCAGGGTCCCGATGCCGAGTCCGACGATCACCGCCACGAGCACGCTGGTGAGCGTCCCGACGAGGTAGTACTCGCTGAACGCGCGACTTTCGAGTTCCTTGAAGCGGGCGACCGACTTTGCGGCGAGGATCAAACCGATTCCGGCCCATGCTTCCGCGATCACCAACGTGACGATGAGCAGTCGTTCCAGGGTGCCGATGGTGCGTCCGAGCGGCGGCCCGGAATCGCCCAGGCCGAGGTCGCCGAACCTGCACGAGTTCAACATCATCGCGACGACGAAACCTCCTCCCCGCGAGGAGAGAATCCAGGCGAAAGCGTACAGGTACGCCTGCGAGATGATGGCGATCGTTGCGGCATCGATTTGCCACCAGGGTTCCGCGCTGGCGAGGTTCGGGATGGATCCCCATTGATGTGCGAAGAACCAGATCGTGGCGAGATGAGCCAGTTGATCCGCGAGGAAGCAGGCCAGATGGCGCTCGGTTCTTGCGTCGGCCAATGACTTCACCGCGTCGATGACGAGGTGCACTGCGACGAGGAGCACGATCGACACCATCGCGTTGGCGCTCAGGACCGGCCACGCGGCCGCGCCGTGACAGAGAACCAGGATCGCTGCATGCTCGAGCAGACCCCGCACGCGTGTACCTGGCTGCCGTTTTCTCTCGACCAGCGCGCCGCTCTGGAAGACGAAGTCTCCGAGAGCATGGCCCAGCAACAGGAGTGCAAAGATGGCGGTCATCGCCGGTTCGGCTCTCTTGCCGAATCTTCCTCGACTTCGGCGTTCTTGCCGAACTCGATCAGGGCGACGGTGAACGCGTTCTCCGCTCGGAGACAGACTTCGAACCTGGCCGCCTTGAGGCTCTCACTGATGACGGAAGGCCCAACACGGAAGCGTTTGGCTACGGCGTTCTGCGGCATCTGGCGCGCAGCCCCCACGTACTGTGCCTGCTTGTCGGTCCACCCCCCTCGGAGTGTCCCGATGAGCTCACCGAGTGACGATAGCGCGGCGTCCGGTCCCGCTCCGAAACCCTTGGCCGAGATCCAGGCCCTTCGCTCTTGCGACTGCACCAGTGCCTCGCGGGCCTGGTGGAACGCGGAACCGTCCAGCGAGCCGACCCGACGCCTGGTTCGCACCCGCGGCAACGGGGTCGAAAGGGTGCCGAGGCCGAGGCCGACCCTGAGTGGAACGCTCCCCAGGACGTCGGACAGCTGTCTGGCGATCTCCAGAACGGGATCTCCGTGGGAGAACAGCCCTTCGAACTCGTCGCCCGCCGTCATCTCCAGCCCGGCGACGAGGGCGCGGGGCCAGGCGCCGTTCAACTCGTCCATCGTCTTCAGCAAGCGCTTCTGGACTGCCGCCCTTCTGGGGATCTCGCGAGACCCGACGATGTCCGCGATCAGGGCGATGTAGCGGTTCCGCTTCCCCCGGGTGGTCTTGCCTGATTCGGCAATTTTGCCGACTTTCGACATAGTTCGGCAATTATGCCGAATTCGGCTCTTCTGCTCAATGGGTGCCGAAGCCGGCGGCGCTGCCGCTCTAGCGGTCGTCCTTCGCTGGATCGAAGCCGATGAAGCCGCCGAGCAGGTCGCCGATCTCGTAGACGTCGACGCCGACTGCCGCTCCGCCCACGAAGGGAAAGAGGTCGATGCCGATCTCGCCGCGGCCGTACTTGGGATCGAGGCCTTGCCAGGAGCCGCTCTTGGTGCCCGGCTTGTTGTGGGTGCGGTCTTCGAGTCCGATCGGCCAGCGCACCTCGGGTCCGCCGCGCAGTCCGACGTAGGCCGCGGTGTAGGTGCCCATGAAGGCTTCGACGTCCTTGGTGGCGCGCACGCCGCCGGCGATTCCCTGGCCGAGCTTCACGTTCGCGCGGAAGACGTCGAGCAGGCGATTGGGCAAGTACATGAGCGCGGTTCGCCCGAGGTCGTCGGACTGCGCGTAGGAGGTAATGGGCACGGAGACCATCAGGGTCAGGAGCGACGAGAGAGTGATTACATGCATTTGCGTATTCTACCGCTTCCGGGGTCCGGTAGAATACGCTGGTGTTGGTCTCCCGATGCGCGATCGCCGCCGTGTTGCTGTGGCTGACCGGGACATTGCCTGCGGTCGCGCAGACCTACGAGCAGTTGGCAGACCCGGCCGGAGAACCCGCGTCGGCCATTGGCATCTACGACCCGTCGCTCGAGTACCTGCCCGACGGCTCGATGGGCTGGCTGTTCTACTCGGCGGTGCATCCCAATGGTTCGCCGTCCGGCACGGGCGTGAGTTCGCGCGTCGCGGTCACGACGAGCCACGGCGCCGACTGGAGTTTCGTCGCGGCAATCAGTTCGTCTTTGCCCGCGACGGCAATGTCGCTGGGTCCCAACGAGCCGCTGCTGCGGATAGGAAGTATAGCACCCCTGTCTCCCTAATAAGACCATCCATTTTCGGCTGTTGGGATCCGGCAGTCGGGAAATCTGGGGGCTCTCGAACGGACGCGTGCAACCGGGCCCCTACAAGGGCCCCTCAGAGCGGCGGGAGAACGAGGCTCGACCGCTCGGGATCCGGAGGTGAGCAGGCGGTGCTCAAGCAGGCTCGTCGGGCCAGAAGTCGGGCTCGGGTTCTGGTGCCGGGCGGGCCGGGGAGAT
>JAAELY010000542.1 GCA_024226335.1 bacterium | reverse complement strand
GATGTGAACGGGATCATCGAGTCCACCAAGCGTGCTTCCGATCTGACCAACCAGATGCTGGCCTATTCCGGCAAGGGTCGGTTCGTCGTCGAGGATCTCGACCTGAGTCGCCTGGTGCGCGAAATGATCAACCTGCTCGAAATTTCGATCTCGAAGAAGGCTGCGCTTAGGTACGAACTGGAAGATGGCCTACCCGCGATCGAAGCTGATGGGACCCAGATTCGCCAAGTGGTCATGAATCTGATCACCAACGCTTCCGAGGCAACCGGCGACAGGAGCGGCGTGATCTCGATCCGAACCGGACTCGCCGACTGCGATCGGGAATACTTCGAGGGTGCGTATCCGGATGAGAAGCAGTCGCCTGGAGCGTATGTCTATCTCGAGGTGGCCGATACCGGGAGCGGGATGGATGCCGAGTCCCTTGCCAGGATCTTCGAGCCGTTCTACACGACCAAGTTCACGGGTCGCGGGCTGGGGCTCGCTGCGGTGCTGGGTATCATGCGCGGCCATCGGGGAGCGATCAAGATCCAGAGTGAGCCTGGCCAGGGGACGGTGTTCAAAGTACTGATTCCCGCGGTTGCTCGCAGCACAGCGGTGGTGGCAGATGAGCCTCTAGAAGCCCTGGGTTTGCACCCGACTGGATTGGCTCTGCTGGTCGATGATAATGAGATGGTGCTGGCAGTCACGAGCCAGTATCTGGAACGGATGGGTTGCGAGGTCATCACCGCCACGGATGGTCGCGAGGCTCTCGAGGTCTTCGAGCAGCGGTCGGATGAAATCGCCTTCGTCATTCTCGATCTCACCATGCCACACATGGACGGGGATGAGTGCTTTCGCGAGTTGCGCCGAATCCGCAGTGATGTGCTCGTGATTCTCACGAGCGGTTACAACGAGCAGGAGCTGACGCAGCGCTTCGTCGGCCACGGTTTCGCTGGATTTCTCCATAAGCCCTACGACGCGGTACAGCTGATCGCCAAGTTGAGGAGGATTCTCCGGGGATCTTCACCGCAGAACTCTGAAGATCCGCTCTAGCCGGTGTGGAATAGCAGCTGTCGACTCGGCCGAGCCTTCAAAGATCGATGCTCGAGCGGAACGGCGCCAGTTGGATCCACGCTATTCCGCCTCCGCGTTCACGCCTTGTTACGGCGTTGGTGCACGGACAAAAGATCCGCGACGGTTGGCGCCCCCAAGACTCGCGAAGAGTGTAGTCGATGGGCCTCACTCGCGGGATGAGATCCAGAGTCCATTCCAAGTACTAAACGAAGTATCGCCTGCGGAACTGGGCCGAGTACGATCGCGCTCTGGTGCAGCGCGGCGACATCACTTTGTGGATCTCGAGGCTCCCGATCACACGACGCTCTCTCGGCGTAGTCAGAGCCTCAACGTCGGCGAAGGCGAGTGGGCGGCCGCTAAACATGGAGGTCGCGGCAGACGTGGCTGGAAGAAGCTTCATCTCGGTGTTGATCGAACGGGCGGAATCGTCGCTCAGGCTCTGAGTCGCGGAAGCGCTGACGACGCGAAGGCCGCTCTTGCTCTCATCGATAGCATAGAGGCTGACATCGAAAGCCTCACTGCGGACACGACCTATGACACCGTCGCCATCTACGATGCCAGCACCGCACGAGGGACTGAAGTCGTCATTCCACCTTCGAGGAGTGCGACGGGATCGCGTCAACGAAGATCTCAGTCAAGCGCTCGCGATCGTACAATCATGAGAGTGAAGGAAATCGGGCGCGGCCAATGGAAGAAGGAGTCTGGGTACCCTCACCAGGCCCGAGTGGAGAACACGTTGTTCAGATACAAATCGATTCTTCGCGATAGACTCCGTGCTCGTCATCCAGAGTCGCAGAAGGCGGAGGCGGTGATTGCCTGCAATCTCCTGAATCGGCTAGCGAGCCTCAGAATGCCAGAGTCCTTCGCACTTGGTTCCTGAAGAAGATCACCGAAATGCCTGAGCTGTTGCCGTGCCTCGGTCCATGCACCAACGCCTCCTTTGGTTGCTGCACTTGTCGTTCCGTTCCGGTGCGCTCGCGACTCGGCGCACGCTCAGTCGTTGTCAGGGCGGCAGGCGCCGCGGAGCAAAGCACCTTCGTTCATGCGTCGTAGCGACGCTTCAGCTCGGCGCGCGCGCGGGCTTCGGAGACGAGCTTGGTACCGCCGAGCCAGATCTCGCGCACCCCGCCATCGCTCCCGCGCACAAGCCTCGCCGACTCACCGTGGCTCGAAAACGCGCTCGCGGCGCTGATGGTCGCCGTGTCACGGGGGCCGACGGTGAGCTGCGGTGCAGCCGCAAAGGGGTCGATGGCCGCCGGCGCTGTGACCAGGACGCGATCTCGTTGGGCCACCAGGTCGATGCACGACCACAGGCTCCACCAGCGACCCGTCCAGTCGCGTGTGCGGGCGGTGGGCGCGCCATGGGTCGCGAAGCTGCGCAGGATGCGGATGATGCCGTCGGACCATGGGCCGGCCATGCCATCGATCGCGTTGGCGACGACCGAGACCGTCAGTTCGCGCCCCGGCAGAACGCTGGTCCGGCTCAGGCAGCTCTGGAAGCCTCCGCTGTGACCGAACCACTGCCAGTCCGCGGTCTTGCCCAGGATGATGCCGAGCCCGTACTGCCGTGGCACCGGAGCATGCGGGTCATGCCACTGCCGGCGGATCATCTCTCGCCGGCTGGCCGGCGAGAGCACGGATCGCTTGGCTTCGGGATCGAGGGTCGCGAAGAAGCGCGCGAGGTCGGCCGCGGTCGACACAAATCCGGTCGCGGGCGCAAGCGCGCGTGTTGGATTATCACCCGGCACGCTCACGCGCCTGCCCAGTGGGAGCTTGGTGCCGTGACCGTGGGCGACCTTGGCCCCGCGGGGTGGCGGCCAGTCCGGGTCGGTCTCGCGGAGCTTCGATGCATCGATGATCTCGCGCCGGATCCAGTCGCCATAGGACTCGCCCGTCACGGCCTCGATGATCAGCCCGATCAGGCCGAAGCCATGGTTGGAGTACTTGAGCCGGGTGCTCGCCTCGAGCACGGGCGGGGCCGCGAGCGCGCTGAGCAGATCGCGCTCGCTGGCAAATGGCCGCCTGTCCTGCCACTGCCCCGCATCGGATCCGTCACGGATGAGACCTGCGCTGTGTGACAGCAGCTGCGTGAGCGTGGCCTCCGCAACCGCCGGGTGCAGACCGTCGACATACTGACCCGCCGGATCGTCCAGCCTCAGCCTGCCGGCCTCCCGCAGTTTCATGATCCCGGCGGCCGTGAAGCTCTTCGAGTGGGATGCCACACGGAAGCGGTGGCGCGGCGTCAGCGACCGCGGCCTGGGACCACCCGCACTGCCGAAGGCCTGCTCGAAGACGACCCGACCCCGGTGCGCCACGGCAACGACGCAGCCCGGCTGCTCGGTCGCGCGCAGCTGGTGCTCCAGCCAGCTGGGAATGTACCCCAGGGCCGCTTTCAACCATGCATCCACATCACACCCCCGGCCTAGGGAACCTCTGCACAGGGAGGCTGCGGCTGCGAAGCGCGATGCATCCGCCTGCGCTGCGTCGCGCGACCCTCTGCAGATCTACGGATCTGCGATCGGATCACGCTTCTTGCTCAGGCGGCGACTCCCGCTTCTCGCT
>JAAELY010000541.1 GCA_024226335.1 bacterium | reverse complement strand
CCGTTGCGAGCGGGATCTATGCGCGACAAGCTCCTAGCTGCCCGACGTGGGCCAGCCTCGGCAGTGGCAGCCCCGTTCGACATTTGGCGACTCCTCTTGGGGGTGAGCCTGCTCCGAATCAGCAAGGTCAACCCTAAGCGGTTCGCCCACTAAGCGGAGACGCGATTTTGCCTATATCACGGACTATTGGGCCCGGACGCGTACAACCACCTTTTGGAATGCGGCGTTGTGACTATTTGCAGGTAGCCCCCCCATCACGGTGTCGCAGGCCCTTGTCCCACATTCGGGATGTCGAGCGCATTTGCGGCGTTTCCGAGCACGGGAGCATCGGTCGCAATCGCGAGCGAACTTGCTGCGCTCGAAGTTGAATGCAACTTGCGCCGATAGTAGTGGCGCACTGTTCTACCCTAGCAAGAACGTTCAAGAGCTGTGCCGCGACTCTGTTGCCCCGACACCTTTGGCACAAGCTCGAGGACCTCCTGCGCATTTGTGCGAGCGAGCTCGATCTTCCGATCGACTTCAGCGCTCGTGCATTGGAAGGAAGCGTACGCATTGACTCGGGGCCCGGGGTCTCGGTCGAGGGGCTTTGGGCTACCGCGAACCGGGTGCTCGCGAGCGGTGGCCTCGCGTGCATCCAGGTGCCGGGCGAGGACACCTTGAGCATCGTCCCCCTAGACCAGGCCGCGGGGCTCGCGAGGCTGGAGAACGGTGATGTCGCTGACGCCAGAGCTGGTTACATCAAGGTCCTGCGACCGATCCGGGGCGATGCGCCGTCGGACACCGTCCAGGCGATCCAGACGTTTCTCCCCAAGGGCGGAACGCTCGTGGCTTCCCCCTCGGGAACAGACCACGTCCTGATCGCTGGGCTGAAGTTCCAAGTGATCGAGGCCCTCAGTGTGCTCGAGCTTCTCGACCGCATCCCCAGCGCGACAGTGACCGAGGAGATCGAGCTCCGACGGGCGTCACCGATCGCCCTGGCGGCGCTGCTGGAACAGGTCGTGCAGAAGCGCAAGGCGGTGGACGGGATCGGGTTGAAGGGAGCGACCGTCGCCGCCCCTGGATCCCCTCGACTCGTTATCGTGGCGCCCGAGGAGGAGATGAATGAGTGGCGCGAGCTCGTCCTCAGGTTCGACCGCGCCGAGGCGACGTTCACCAAGCACTACGTGCCGCGACGCTTCGGTCTGGCCGAGACGGTCGAGCTGGTGTCGCAGGTCGTCGGGGTCGAGGCAGGCGGAGGTCCGCGCATCGTCCAGGACATGCTGACGGGGTCCCTGATCGTCACTGCTCCTCTCCATGTGCACGAGGAGATCCAGCAGCTCCTCGACCGCCTCGAACGAACGGACCTACCGCCGCGCAAGGGCATGCGCTCGTTCCCAATCGAGCATCGCAATGCCGAAGACCTGGTGAAACTCCTGGAGAGCCTCATCGGAGACGGCGACATTCCCCAGCCCGTGCTCGGGGCCGTCGGGGATGAAGGAACGGATGCGCCCGGTGAGGTCGCAACGCCAGCAGCCCCATCGGTGCGCGCAGCGCCGGGCGACTCCCCGGGGCTCCTCACCCTCACCGCAGACGAAGGCACGAACCGGATCCTCGCGTTCGGAGACCTGCGCTTGCTGGACGAGCTCGAGGCCCTGATCCGAACAGTCGACGTCCTGGCTCCCCAGGTGCTGGTGGAGGTCCTGGTGGTCAGCCTCACCGACAGCCAGATGCTCGACCTTGGAGTAGAGCTCCGCGCTGGCGGTGAATCGGATGGTCGTGAAGGCCGCATCGCGAGTCTCTTCGGTCTCGGTGCCCCGGAGCTCGACGCAACGGCGATCCCCGCGCTCGCTGGAACCGGAGGCACCGGCGTCATCCTCAACCCCGGAGACTTCAGCGCGCTCGTCCGAGCCCTGGAGACAGTCAACAAAGGCCGCACGCTGACAGTCCCGAAGGTGCTGGTATCCAACCACGAGGACGCGAACCTGAACTCGGTCCTGCAAACGCCATACACGACGACCGCCGCCACCACGACGGTCGCGACCACGAGCTTCGGCGGATCGTCGGATGCGGGTACGAGCATCACGGTCACGCCCCACATCCAGAGCGGCGACCAGTTGCGGTTGGACTACAGCGTTTCGATCAGCTCGTTCGTCGGCGACTCCGTGGATCCCGCGCTTCCCCCACCGCGCCAGGAGAACCTGCTCGACAGCACAGTCACGGTGCCCGACGGTCACACGATCGTCGTCGGTGGGTTGGAGGTGGACTCGGAGACCGAGGCGGTTTCGCGCCTGCCCTTGCTGGGACGGCTCCCGATTCTCGGTGCGCTGTTCCGCAACACCTCGGCCGGGCATTCGAAGAGCCGCTTCTTCGTCTTCTTGCGCTGCAGCGTGCTCCAGCACGAGCGGTTCGAGGACCTCAAGTACCTGAGCGTGGACGACCTCGACGCAGCCTTGATCGACGACGGCCTGCCCGTACTGGAGCCGAGGATCATGCGATGAAAACGGCGCTCGTGGTCCTAGCACTCGCGGTCGGCTGTACGTCCTCGCCTCCGGGTCCGTACACGACCCCGACCGAAGTCGAGCGCGACACACAGCGTGCGGAGAGACTCACGCGACAAGCCGCCGATCTGATCGTCTCGAATCCAGTCGCTGCAGAGGAGCTCCTACGCGAGGCACTCACCGCCGACATCTTCCACGGCCAGGCGCACAACAACCTCGGCGTGATCTTCCTGCGCCGGGAGGAGTTCTACGAGGCCGCACACGAGTTCGAGTGGGCGCGGAGGCTCTTGCCTGGTCATCCGGATCCACGGGTCAACCTAGCGTTGACGCTCGATCATGCCGGGCAGTTGGATGAGGCGTTCGAGGCGTATGAGACGGCGCTCGAGCTGGCCCCCGGTTACCTGCCTGCCGTCCAGGGCATCGCTCGGGCTTCGCTACGAGCCGGACGGGACGATGCGCGACTGAGAGGCTGGCTGGAACGGATCGCGATCGAGGCGGAAGAGGACGGCTGGCGCGAGTGGGCGCAACTCGAAGCAACCATGCTCCGTGACAGATCCCCCTGAAGGGCGCGGCGTCGGACTCGGTATCATCCCACCATGAGTGGTCGTCCCCGTCGGGCCCCCTCAGGCTCGGAGAAGGTCAGCTGGAGCGGCACCGTCCTCTCAGTCCAGCCGCGCATTCGCTTGACGCGCTCGTTCGACGAGCGCCAGCACTCGTACCTCGGGTACGTGCTACACATCGACGGCAAGATCGGCGACGAGGAGCGCACGTTCACGGTCGGAGT
>JAAELY010000540.1 GCA_024226335.1 bacterium | reverse complement strand
GTCTCCCGTGAGATCGGCGTCGAAACCGCAGTAGATCGTGGAGGAGGAGTGGAGCAGTGGGCCGAGCCATCGGGGGTTGGCTCTGGCGCCTGTGGTGGAGAGCGATGCGCAATGAGGATGGAGGGCAACGCAGCTCAATGCATCAATGGCAGACTCGCAGAGGACGATGGGCCGGGGTCTCTGCTTGTTTGGCAGCGGAACGAGGAAGTAGCCGAGATCCTTGCAGGATCCGGTCGCCATGGAGCGCCAGGGCTGCGACGTGGTGCCACGGATCTCAGCACCAACCGGGGAATTGTCTTTTCCAAGCAGCAAGAAGACGGCATTGCCCCGGCTGTCGGAGTAGAGCGTGCCGGCTCGGATCAGCGGCGCGATCAGGTGCAATGGAATGCATCGCTGCACCGTGAGGTAGCGCCGGATGCGCGCAAGGTTGCGTGCGTCCGCTGGTGGCAACACAAGTTTGCGTTGGCGAGCGCGCTGCGCAGTGATGGGTCGATCAAGTGCACGGTGAGCGACGCCCGGGAAACGATCCGCAAGCCAGTCCAGAGCATCCCGGAAAGCAAGTGGCTCGAGGTGCATCACGAGATCGATGGCCCCACCGCCACCGACGCCGCGATTCCAGTTCATGAACTTCGCGCCGGTCAGCGAAAGAGTCCCCCGCGAGGTATGCCACTTGGCCTTGTCGTGACGATCGCGCTGCGCTCCGGTGAGGCGCAACACATCTTCAAGTGGGATGCATCGCAGCTGGTTGGCCAGCTCGCGTACCTCGTTCCGCCACGGGGTCATGGATCCGGACTGAGCTTGGGCCTGAGGCTGACACAGTTCTTCATGTTGATGACGTGGCTGTTCTCGGTCAAGCGATCGATCAAGGCGGCGGTCAGGTGATCGTTCTTGAGGAAGGAACTCCACTCGCTGAAGCCTAGATTCGAGGTGATCAACGTGGGCTTCTTGCGGTATCGCTTGTGCATCAAGGTGAAGAAGAGACCCACCTGGACCGGTTCCAGTTCGATGTATCCGATCTCGTCGATCAGCAAACAATCGTACGAGAGGAATCGCTTGATCACCTTGGTCTCGGAGTGATCGGCCACGGAGGCATAGAGTTCCTGGACGAGTTCGGGAAACAGGATGGCGCGTCCGGTGTGACCGCGCTGGATGGCCTTGACGAGAAAGCTCGTGGCGAGTCCGGTCTTGCCGCACCCCGTCGGGCCGATCCAGATGATGTTCTGACTCTTCTCGATGAAGGTGAAGTCATCGTAGAGCGAGAGAATCTTCTTCTTGTTGAGCTTGCGCTGCTTGGCGAAGGGAAAGGTCTCCATGACCAGCAGCTCGGGAATGGCAGCGCGCTTTAGCCGGCGCTCGCGGGCACCTTCTTGTTTGGCCCGGTATTCCTCTTCGAGGACGTGGCGCAGAAGGCGCACTGGCGAGTGGCGCCCCTTGGAAGCGGCATTCACGTAAGCGTCCCAGTTCGCACGCAGGTTGGAGAGCCGAAGCTGTTTGAGGATCTGATTCAGTTCGTCATCCATGGTCTTGCTCATCGCCGCCCTCGTGCTCCGTTTCATCCTCTGTTTCGGGTTCTTGCTCTGGCCACATCCTGTCCAAGGCGGACAGATCCGGGTTGTCGCTCAACCGACCTTCCTCATAGCTTGCGCGCTGGGTGAAGCTCTCGTCGACCTGTGGGTCAGGCAGCGCCTCGAGCCCCTCGCTCATGGTCATCAGCGCAATGTTTCGCAGAATCTCGACCGAGCGAATCCGATACTGGAAGGCCCGCTCGACACAGCGGAGGAACAAGGACGGGGTCATCTGCTGCGACAGTTTGAAGACCGCTCGTACGAAACGGTGACGCGCGATCCCACGGGGCTCGAGCGCGAAGTCCAGCCACGCTCCCACCGGATCGCCGATGGCTCGCAACCGCTGCTCCTCCACAGCGGTGGGCTTCTTGCGGTTCCTCGGTGCGTAGCGTGGCTTTGGCTGACCGGGCGGGCTGAAGCGCTTGTTCCGCACTCCCTCGTCGGGTAACTCGTACTCGATCAGCTGCTCACGCCGCCGATAGATCTGCAGCCGCTCGCCATACTCGAGCACCTTGACCGGGTCGCGTTTGGTGCCCGGCACCCAGAAGAAGTTCCCGCCCAGCGCGGCATAACCGTACTGGTCGGTGAGCCGATCGTGGACGAGATAGGGTGGCGGGAGATGAGCCGGGAGTTCGACGAGGGAAGGCTGCTCGACCTCGAAGAGCTTCACGGGAATCAAGCCGCTCCTGGAGATGGGCCGGTGGAACATCCGCACGTTCGCCCACTCCTTACCTTGCTCGTTCATGTCCGCGAGACTCTCGAAGGTGCGGCCGGGAAAGAAATTCGTCTCCACGGTGTAGAAGCTGCGCTCATTGCCGGCCTTGCGATTCGCGTGCTTGATCTCATGACAGACGAACTCGAATCCGTACTGCTTCGAGAAGGCCTCCATCTCCGGGACGATCACGGCATGCTTGCCGCTCCCTCGCAAGCGCGCCAGGTTGGTGTTGTCGATGATGCATCGCGGGGCGGAGTACCCCCAGAAGGTCAGCGCTTCGTGGAGGAAACTCTTCATCGTGAAGCGATTGAAGCGCCTGTAGAACCTCACATATCGCCTCTTCGAGTAGCGCAGGTAGAGCACGCTCGTGATGACCTTGACCGAGCGACCCTCAATCTGGACGGTGTGGGGACTGGTGTCGTGTTGCATTTCAGCGCCCGGTTCGTCGGGCACTCGATCGCACCTCGGCTTCCCCTCCCATCCGATACCGAGATCGCGCAGCATGCGAGTCAATGTGGAGTACGTCACCTGAACGCCTTCTTCTTCCACGAGCCTCTCGTGAACGCGTTTCGCGAAACCGTCGCACTCGGCGTGGAGCCGCCTGAGCAGATCGGGATCGATTGCGATCTTGTTTTCACGGGTTGGATGCGGCGTCGCGCCGCGCTGCGCGATGATGGCGCGGACGGTGTTGCGACTGATGCCAAGGGCGCGGGCAATCTGGCGCACACTCATCCCCTCCTGGTGCAGGAGGAAGATCGCGTTACGCTTTTGCGGTTCGATCATGGAGTTCTCCTAGTGCTTTCCTGAAGGCGCTGAAACGGCTCAGGATTCCCCCCAACAGGAAATGGGCCTGCGCGTGAAACGCCCGGTTCTCGATTTTCTTGCTCTGGCCCTTGCTCAGCACTCGAGCCAGGTACTTCTGCACGATCTCCAGGTCCTTCAAGAGCACCCGTTCGAACTCGTTGCAGCCTTCCGCCGGAGGCGGCACCTGGTTCATCTTCTCCAGCACCAGTGTGAGATGGCCGCGATCGACTTCCTGGCGAAACCACTCCGGCCCGCGGAAGTACCCATGGGCCAACTGCTCGATCTCCCGAAGGCTCAGCTTCTTGCCGCTCACGGCCTCGACGAACGCTTCCACGTCCTGCTTGGGAATCCCGTTCATGCGCATGAATGGACGCAACGTGTACATGTACGCGTAGGCCGGGAAGGCCCCGCTGAAGACCTTCTCGGCGATCTTGCCACTCATCTCGCCGAAGAGTCCCACGCGCATGCTGACCCACGATTTGCTGCGCGCGAGCGTCTCCGCGATCTCGGCCGTCGTCATCCGGTGCAGGCGCAGCAGATCGTCGAGGAAGTGGGCTTGCTCGAGGAGGGTCAGGCTCCTGTTGTTCGACGCACGTAGTACCGCGACGATCCCCGCAGCCTCGTCTTCACCGAGTGACACATAAGGGACGATCTCCATCCCCAGCTTGCGCGCACACCGGTAGCGTTTGAAACCGTTCAGCAGGATGGCCTTGCCTTCGACGTCCACGCCCTCGAGGGGCTCATCGATCCCGCGCTCATGGATCGAGGCCAGGAGCTTCACTTCGATCGCGGGATTCTTCATCCGGTAACACTCATAGCGCAGGTCCAAGCTGGAAAGCTCGGTATCTCGTGTCATCAGCACCTCCTACGGTGGCTCTTCATGTAGTGAGCGCACAACGTAGTCCAGCGCTCGCTCCCGAACGATGCTGTGTTGTCTCAGGACCCGCCGGAGCATCTCCACGACCTCACCCAAGCTCACGGCCCGACCTTCGATCAGGCTTGTCACCAGCTGGATGTGGTCGGTGATCACTCCGTCGAAGTCGGCCTCTTGCAATGGCATGAGCCATGGCTTCGCCGTCGCGTCTGTGGCGTGTCGCTCCGGTGGTTCGCT
>JAAELY010000539.1 GCA_024226335.1 bacterium | reverse complement strand
CTCGACCTGGGCCAGGCTGGAAAGCTGTTGCATCAAGGGCACGGGGTCGAAGGAGCCGTCCTCTGAACGGCGCAGGATGTCGAAGTCGTCGATGACGAGAAGGGTTTGCCAACCCGGTTTTCTGACACGAACGAGATTGTGCCCCCAACTCACCAGATCGCAGAGAGACTGCTCGTCGAAGGGCGGTATCTGCAGCGTGCGGGATTCAGTGTCGCTTCGTTCGCGGGTCGAGTCCAGACTCGCCGGGAGGGCGCCAAAAATGGAGGGAAGCCCCGGGCTCTTAAGCGATGCACCGAGGCGCTGCTTCAGGCCTTTACTCGCTTCTTCGCTTATCTTGACGGTCCCCTGGCCAGTGATCGCTTCGGAGTACACGCGCCGAATTTCGTGGACCGGTTCCAGAACGGAACGGTCGCCGTCGCCGATCACTCCCTTCTTGCCGGCAGCGTTGTCCAGCTGTGCCGAGACCTGATGCAGGATCTCCCGAAGGACAGCCCGCCCGTCCGCGTGGCCTGTCGTGATCGTTACGTCGATGATTGCCGGGAAGCTTCTCGTCAACCCCGCGGTCGCCCGTCTGAGGAGATGGCTCTTGCCGACCCGGGCCAATCCGGTGATCGCGAGAATGCGCCTGGGATCCTCCTGCCGAACGGCCTTGACGTGGCTGACCACCTGATCGAGTTCTCGCTCCCGGTCGACGAAGGCAGCCTTGAGCTTTTTCGGGTTGCGGGGAGGCTCGTGATCCAGAAAGGCAATGATGTTCTTCTGCTTGGCCATGAAAGGAAACCTCGGTCGTCAATCCATTTCCGCGTCGGACGTTCCCTGGCAGCCCGCGAATGCCGCGCGACGGCGCCCCTCTTGCATGTCGTAGTATACGCGCAGGATCAGCTGTCGTCGTTCGACGGTTGAGCGTGCCACTGCTCCATGTGCCGGCGCTGGGTCTCGGACAGGGGTTGCGCAAGGCATCGAGCAGCGGATAGCGGCGAGATCGAGGTTGGCGGGGATGTCTTCAGGCATGGTGATCTCCCGGGAGACTATCTGCGGCGTTGCCAGCCGTAGACGGACCGACCAGTGTGACGGTGCCACGCGGGGATTCGACGACCGCCAGCAGAGCGGGCGCCGATCCTGGGACGGATCGGGGCGATGATCTCGAGGTAGCGATCGGCTTCGAGATCGAGCAGCGCGTTATGGGTGCCGACGCCGGGGTGGCGACCGCCGATCGCGGCGCGATCGTGCGGGCACGTTCATGCAAGTTCATGCCAGGACTCTCATCAACGCGTATGATCTCATGGCT
>JAAELY010000538.1 GCA_024226335.1 bacterium | reverse complement strand
TCGATTGCCGAGCCCCTGGTGGTTCCGTTCGAAGTGGTAGTGCTCAACATACTCGCTGACGATGCGCCGCAGATGGCGCTCACCGAGCGGAATCACTTGGCCCACGCACTCTGACTTCGCCGATCGGACGAAGCGTTCGGCGTATGCGTTGAGGTTCGGACTGCGAATCGGCAGCTTCACCGGATTGACACCCGCACGCCTCAGGCTGGCGCTGAGCACGTTTGTGAACAGCGGATCACGATCGTGGATCAGGTAGTGACTACCCAAGAGGAAGCCGTCTTCACAGTCGACCAAGTTCCGGGCGACCTGCTGCATCCAGTCCCCGTTCGGGGACGCCGTGATGCCGGCGATCTCCACGCGACGGCTCTTCAAGTCGATCACGAAGAGCACGAAGTACCGAACAAGCCCTCGCCACGTCACAACCTCGACCGTGAAGAAATCTGTGGCGGCGATCGCGCCCCAATGGGCTCGCAGGAAGGTCTTCCATGCCATTGGACGCCGTCCAACCGGATCGATTCCGTTTTCAGCGAGCACGCGCTTGATTGTGTTTCGGCCAACCTCGTGGCCGAGGTTCATCAGCGCACCGCGAATGCGTGTGTATCCCCAACGAGGATTCTCGAGAGCCATCCGAACGATGAGGCGCTGGATCTCGCCCTCGATTCGAGGGCGCCCTGGCCGCCGTTTGGAACTTCCATCGTACTTCTGCGCGACCAGATCACGATACCAGCGGAGCAGCGTGTCGGGTGTGACGACGGTCGAGATGTCTCGGAGTCGGCAACGACCTAGGCATTTCGCTTTCCGCGCCAGCCGGCGGCGTTGGGCGTCGGTGAACTGAAGGCGTTTCCCGCCGTGCTGTTCGCGGAGAACGCGGTTCTCCTCCTGCAGATACTCGATCACTTCTTGCTGGTGTCGGCTCAGCCAACCAGTGAGCAGGACGAGAGCGAATTGCAGGGGCAACGGTGTCATCGGGTAACGCTAGCCCGGCCTCGGCGTGCCAAAATCGGCTGAAATCCGCGATCGCGACGGGTGCGCAAACTGTTGAATCTACAATCGAAATTCATCGGTTGAGTTTTGGCACACTACGGGTTCAGCTCCTTGCGGCTCATTGTCAGGAATCTCGCTTCGCCCATGTCTGCCTCCAGACATGGAACTGTGCTCGAAACCGGACATTTCTAAATTGGAGAAACCGGACATCTCTAT
>JAAELY010000537.1 GCA_024226335.1 bacterium | reverse complement strand
GCATCGCAGGCGATCGACGAAGCGCGGCACGCAGAGGTCTTCCGCAAGCGGGCACTGGCCGGTGGAGTCGGGCTGATGGAGGCCCTGCCGCAGACCGAACATTCGTTGAAAGCCATCCTGGAATGTGACACCTACAGCGAGGCCAGCGCCTTCATGCACCTGCTGGCGGAGGGGAACATCCTGACCATGTTCCGCTTCAGCGAGTTCATCTCGCCCACACCGGTCGACAAGCGCATGTTCCAGCTGGTGATGCAGGACGAGGCGCGCCACGTCTCGTACGGCATGCAGCACCTGCGCTGGGTCATTGACCACTGCCCGGAGCGCAAGGAACAGCTGCACATCGCACTCGACGAGGCGGAGAATTTCACGCTCGCCCAGTTCGACTCGGCGTTGTTCGAGGCGATGATCGTGCTTGCGGGCAAAGGCACCTCACCGGAGCAGATCAAGAAAGGCATCGAGATCGTCGGCACCCTGCAGATCAAGCAAGTCGAAGAGTATTTCCAGCGATTGCAACGTGCGGGATTTGGCGAGCGCATCGAAAAGAGCAAGTTCCGCGATTTGCTTGCGGCCGTATCGCTGCGAAATCAGGATCCCGCACTGCCTGCGTAGACCGTCGGCCGCGAACCCGCCGTGCGCACCTGGGAGTCAGGTCTCACGGCGGGGTCCGGTTCAGGAGACGATCTTCGAGCCCGTCTTGCCCCAGTAGCGATCGCGCAGGAAACGTTTGTAGAGCTTTCCGGTGGGCAAGCGGGGCAGCTCTTCTTCGAAGTCGACGGAGCGCGGGCACTTGTAGTGGGCAATATGCTTGCGACAGAAGTCCATGAGCTCTTGTTCGAGTTCGGGCGAAGCCGCTTCTCCTTCGACGAGCTGCACGATCGCCTTGACCTCTTCGCCGAACTCCTCGTTTGGAACGCCGATCACGGCGACGTCGATCACCTTCGGATGAGTCACAAGTGTGTTTTCGATCTCCGCTGGATAGATGTTCACGCCGCCGGAGATGATCATGAAGGTCTTGCGATCGGTGAGGTAGAGGTAGCCGTCCTCGTCCACGTGCCCGACGTCGCCCAGCGCAGACCAGTTCTCGTGTGCGGGATGCTGAGAAGAGCGCGTCTTCTCTTCGTCGTTGTGGTAGTGGAAACTCACCGCGGGCCGTTCGAAGTAGACGAGACCGTCTTCTCCGGTCGGGACTTCCTTCCCATCATCGTCGCAGATGCGGATCGAGCCCATCACCGCCTTCCCGACGGAGCCCTCGTGCGCAAGCCACTCTTCGGAGTTGATGAAGGTGAGGCCGTTGAGCTCGGTGCCGCCGTAGTATTCGAGCAGGATCGGCCCCCACCAGTCGATCATCTCGCGCTTGACCCTGGGCGGACAGGGAGCGGCGGCGTGGACGGCGATTCGATGACTCGACAGATCGTAGTGGGCTCGATCCGCTTCGGGTGTCTTCAACATACGCGTGAACATCGTCGGCACCCACTGGCTATGCGTAACGCCATAGGCCTCGATGCAACGCAGTGCCTCGAGCGGTTCGAACTTTTCCATCACGACGACAGTGCCTCCCAGGCTCTGTAGAGTCGTGGTGAAACCCATCGGCGCCGAGTGGTACAGAGGTGCGGGGGAAAGGTAGATCGATTCCCCGTCCAGCGAGAAGAGTCCGCCGATCATGCGTGGGAACGTGTTTTCGTCGTCGACCGTGGTGTCCGTGAGCGGGCGCATGATGCCCTTGGGATTGCCCGTCGTGCCCGAGCTGTAGAGCATCAACTCTCCGCGCCAGGGCTTGTCGAGCGGTCGGTTGGGGAAGCCGGCGATCGCATCTTCGTAGGCATCGAATCCCTCGCGCGTACCGTCGACCATCAGTCGGATCGGGCAACGGGGAATCCGGGGAAGTGCGGCAGCAGCCACGTCGCCGAGAGTGGCCGACGTGATGAGCACCTGGGCACCGCAGTCGTCGATGATGAAGGCCGCCTCTTCGGCGCTGAGGTAGCGGTTCACCGTCGTAAAGTAGAGCCCCGAGCGGATCGCGGCCCAGTAGACTTCGAAGTAGCGCGGGTGATTCTCCATGAAGATCGCCACGTGGTCACCGCGTCGCAATCCGGCGTCCCACATGAGCTGCGTGAGGCGGTTCGAGCGCTCGTCCAACTCGCCCCAGGTGACGACCTCTCCGCTGCGTCCAAAGACGTGGGCGGTTGCGTCGGGGAACTTCTGCGCGTGCTTTCCGGGATGCATGGCGTCCTCCTTCGAGCCAAAAAGTTGAATCGAAAGGCTCCGAGCCGGTTCCTCCATCCTACGCGACTTCACTAGCGAAAGTACGGTCCGAGGTACTTGCGGTGGTACAATCCCTGTATGGACTTCACCTTCGATCCCGAACTCGAGAACATTCGACACGAAGCAAATCGCCTGGCCAGCCAGTTCGACGACGACTACTGGCGCGAAAAGGAAGAGAAGCACGAGTTTCCGTGGGACTTCTACAACTCGTTCGCAAAGCAGGGCTGGATCGGGATCATCGTTCCGGAGGAGTACGGCGGCGCGGGCATGGGCATCACCCACGCAGCGGTGCTACTGGGGGCGGTCGCGCATAGCGCGGGTGTGCAGAATGCTGCCTCCGCACTCCACATCTCGATCTTCGGCATGGGTCCGGTCATCCACCACGGCTCCGAAGAACTGAAGCGGCGCTACCTGCCACCCACCGCTAGTGGCGAACTTCACGTTTCCTTTGGCGTCACCGAAGACGACGCGGGCACCGACACTTCGCGCATTCGAACATTCGCGCGACGCGACGGCTCGCGCTGGATCATCAACGGCAAGAAGATCTGGAACACCAAGGCGCAACAAGCCGCCAAATGCCTGCTACTCGCGCGCACCACTCCGCGAGAGGAGTGCGCAAAGCCGCTCCACGGCATGACGCTGTTCTTGATCGACCTGGACCCGAAGCACATTGAGATCCGACCGATCGACAAATGCGGTCGCAACGCGGTCAACTCGAATGAACTCTTCATTCACGACCTGCCCGTCGACGATGCAGACGTGGTCGGCGAAGTCGGCCAGGGCTTCCGCTGTCTGCTCGATGGACTCAATCCCGAGCGCATCGTGCTGGCGGCCGAGTCTGTCGGAATCGGGCGCCAGGCTCTCGACAAGGCCGTGCACTACGCCAAGGAGCGCGTGGTTTTCGATCGTCCCATCGGCATGAACCAGGCGATCGCACACCCATTGGCCGACTCATACTCTGAACTCGAAGCGGCGGAACTGCTGTGGCAGAAGGCGGCCTGGGCATTCGACGGCGGGCAGAACGTGGGCCCGCTTGCGAATATGGCCAAGCTCCGGGCCAGCGAAGCGGCCTTCCGGGCTTGCGATCGAGCCGTGCAGACCTTCGGCGGAATGGGTTATGCGAAGGAATGTAATGTGGAGCGATACTGGCGCGAGTCCCGCATGTCGCGCATCGCACCCATTTCCAACGAGATGATCCTGAACTTCGTGTCCGAGCACGTGCTCGGTCTGCCCCGCAGCTACTGACGGCGCCAAGGGTCTTTCGACGACTCCGGGGCCAGGGCGCGCACGGTCGTCAGCCGAGCTGCTCCAGGAAAGTCAGGATTCGCGCGGCGACTTCGGGTGCATGGCTGCGATGCACGTGATGTCCGGCACCCGGAACGATCATCGATTCGACCGACGGAGCTCGTTGCTCCAGGACTTCGAGCGCGCTGTGGTAACCCTCGTCGCGCCCGCCGCAGATCTGCAGGATCGGAATACGGAGTTTTTCGAGATTCGCCATCACGAGATCGTCGTGCATCTCGGCCATTCTCGTGGCCACATCCGGCGCGTCGAATCGGTCGGAACCCTCGCGCACGTACTGGTTCCAGCGCTCTCGCTTGGCCTGTGAGCGGAAACCCGGACCCGTCGCGATCAACACGAGGCCGCGAACCCGCTCCAGACTACTCGCGCATCGGTATTGCGACAGATAGCCGCCCAGGGAGTGGCCTATCAACACCACGTCCTGCCCGGCTGCGCTGATGATCGATTCGAGATCCGCGAGCGCGATCTGCGGGGAGTACTCCTGTTCCGAGGTCGGTCGGGCAGAGCGCCCGTGGCCGAGCAGATCCCAGGACCAGGTCTCATAGTGTTTGGACAGAATCGGACGGATCCCGGACCAGGTCGTTGCAGAATCGCCGAATCCGTGCGTGAGCACGAGTGGTTCACCAGCGCCGTGGCGTTCGATCGCGATCCGCTCTTCTGGACGGCCGATATCGGGTTGCGACATGAGGGGCACTGTACGGGGTCGCACGACCGGCGTCGAACAGGAAGCGGGCTTGCTTGAGATCGAAACGGATCTGCCTCATGCTTGCCCCATGCCTGGACCACTGTCTGGATTCCGTGTCATCGATGTAAGTGAAATGATCTCCGGTCCGCTCGCTTCCATGATCCTGGCCGATCAGGGTGCCGACGTGATCAAGGTCGAGCCGCCGAATCACGGCGAGTCGTCTCGCCAGATCGTCAGCCATCGCGCGGGCATGGCGGCGCTTTACGCAAATTGCAACCACGGCAAGCGCTCGATCGGCCTGAACCTGAAATCGAAGGAGGGCGTCGAGATCCTCCGCGAGCTGGTCCGTGGCGCGGACGTCTTCGTGCAGAACTGGCGCCCGGGCGCCGCAGAGCGATTGGGCGTCGGCGAGGCGGACCTGCGGGAGATCAACCCGGGCCTCGTGTATGCATCGGTCACCGGTTATGGCGACGATGGCCCCTACGCGCAACGCCGCAGCTACGATCCCATCTTCCAGGCGCTGACCGGCTACATCTCCTCGCAGACGAATCCCGAGGTTCCGGTCCCAGACCTCGTTCGCAACGCGGTCGTCGACAAGGCTACGTCTCATCAACTCGCCCAGGGCATCACGGCGGCGCTTTTGGCCCGCGAGCGCGGAGCCGGAGGGCAGCACGTGCGCGTGGCGATGCTCGACGCAGCCCTATCCTTTTTCTGGCCGGATGGCATGATGCGACACACCTTGTTAGGCGAAGGCGTCGAGAACCCCATGACACCCGGCGAGCTCTTTCAGCTGTTGACGACATCCGACGGTCAACTCGCGGCATGGATGGCGACATCGGACCAGTTGCGGGATGGACTGCGCGCTGTGGGCCGCGCCGATCTAGCGGACCACCCGAACCAGCGCGGCCGCGCCAGCCTCAAGGAAGCCAATCAGAAGGCCAGAATCCAGGCGATGAGCGAGGGCCTGGCCAAACTCACGACCGCCGAGGCCTACGAGCGACTGGTAGCGCACCAGGTTCCAGCGGCGCCGATCCTCACTCAGTCCGAGGTATTCGAAGACCCGCAGATCCTCCACAACCGCGGGGTCCTGGAAGGTGAGCACCCGGTGTACGGGAGCTACCGCAGGGCGCGGCCGCCGCTCCAGTTCTCTGCGACCCCGTTCGAACCGTCGTCAGCACCAGCGCTCTATGCAGAGCACACGGACGAGATCCTCGCGGAGTTAGGTCACGACTCGACCGATCGCGAGCGTCTGCGCGAAAACGGTGTGATTCCGACACCTCGATCGTAATCGCACCGACGGCGCGAGATTAGGGGTCCGTGGCCACGGGTGTACGTCGTCAAAAGCTTCCGGACTCGGGATAGCTCTGGCTAAGATGTAGTAGTCACGATCGGATCTGACAGTCGTCGTGATTGCAGGCTGTCTGACGACATCCAACCGCTTTTCCAGCCACTGTTATCCCGTTGCGCGGGCGAGGGATGCAGCTGATCGACTCGCCAGGCAAGATGTTCGAACGAGGCGGGTGTGGTGAAGTGAACTCCAGAAGTCACCGAAAACAAGGAACGGACTGCAAGATGCATCGAAGTCGCTCGTCCGTGGGCGTTGCGGCGATTATCGATCGCTCCTCCTCAAAGATCCCTGCCGCGCCCTATACTCGACGTGCATCTCGATCGGCCGAAAACTCGTCTTCAGCTGGCGAAGTCCTTCACGTCCGGTATCGGTTCCGTCGTTGATCATTTCGACACCGCCGAAGCTCCGAAACAGGCTACGCAGCTGGAAATAGCCGAGCCCTGGAATCGACGTGTCGCACTTCCGCTCGAAGGAACACGCTAGTCCAGGGCGGATCTCTCCTCCGAAGGCAAAGGCGACGAGGCGCCCGTCGACGAAGACGACTTCGCCCCGCAAGATGCTCTCCGGGAGCGTTCCCACGAAGTTGATCGCGCGTCGAGAGGTTCCCGCTCCACCGCTCGAGCCGAAAGCCTCGCGGTGCGCCTTCTTCCAGTTGACAAGGAGCGCATGGCAGTCCTTCGCGTGAGAGGTCGAGAAGGGAAGAACCTCGACGTTCGCGAGTCGATCGACGAGGGCAACATTGCGCCGGACGGTCTTGAACGCCTTGCCGCCGAGGTCTTCGTAGGTTTTAGGCGCAAAGATGAATTGCTGTCGACTTTCCCTCGGTCTTAGCGAAGTCTCGCGCACCGCATCTACGTCTTTCGCGTCGATGCGCATGACGCGAGCGGAGCGATCACCATTGAACTCGTTCGCGCGTTCAATACAGCGCCGAAGCACGGCAGGGTTTAACGGGAGCGGTGCGAAGGCCAGGTCGAGTCGCGGTATGCCGTTTGCGCGCTTCCAGTTGAACACGCAGAGCGAGCCCTCATCCTCGACCACGAGGATCGCATTCCTTCCGGTCCGATTGCGCGTCAGGAGAAAGGGAAAGTAGTAGCCCCAACTCTTCTGCTGACCAGCCTCGACAGCTGCCTGATAGCGCGAGAGGTCGTTGACCCCCAGGACTTTCAAGCCTTCGAGCGCCCCCGAGAACTCGGGTCCATTCCTGGACCTGGCGTTAGTCTCATTGTCGTTCGCGGGTCGGTTCATATTCTTCCTTTAGGCTGAGCAGGTAGCCGGAGCATCTTTCAAGCATATCGAGACAGCAAACGACGTAAGGCCTCTTCCAGTTCTACCGTTCGGATCGACAAGGTGTTTGGCAGTGTCCCGCTTCGCAATCTGTGACTGCGCATCACGATCATCGTGAACGCTCGTGCAGCTTGAAACGTTCAGACTGGCTTAGTCTGCCTCCTTCTGGAGTCGCTTTGTAGCATGTATAGGCGCGCATTGTGCA
This sequence comes from bacterium, assembly GCA_024226335.1. Classification (NCBI taxonomy): domain Bacteria; species bacterium. Next base: position 2,824 of record JAAELY010000537.1, on the reverse strand, counting down.
GGATCCGGTCACAGGTCGCGTCCGCGCCGGTGGGAATGGTGATCTCGGTGTTGTGGTGCGCATCAATCCCGGCGCAGGCCGCGAGCCCTCGCAGCGGCTTGCGAGTCAGGGCCTTGCGCGGTTCGGTATCTTCGATGCCCGCGTTCGGGATGCGCAACTTCGCCTCGAACTGCGCGATATTCGGACTCGCAAACAGCGGATCCAATGCAATTGCCCTAACACCGGACCGACTGCCCGGACCATATGAAGCCGAGCGGTGCGCTGAGTTGTGCTGAGAAACCGCACTGATTCTGCGAGAATGAGGAAACTGAGTGGAGATCTGATGACTGCTTCGACTACGTCCCGATCCGCTGATGGGCGATCGGCTGCCGAGTTCCCGCGATGTCAACAATCGTGAAGACCGTCGGCTTGCTCTGTAACTGCACGATGGACACGGATCCAATCGAGCAACTCAGTCCGTCACTGGTCAACCGCGCCTTCTTGATCAGCGAGCAACTCGAGCCCTTGGGGATCGGCATCTTCCTTTATTCACCAAAGGACGTGACAGGAGAAGGCGAGGTCCCGGGCTACCGGGTCGAAGGGCGAGGGATGGTTCGCGATCGGTACGCGGTTCCACGCATCAATGCCAATTGGACGTACGGAACTCGCAAACTGATCAACCAGGGGATGGGGTATCGCCGCTTCAAGAACTGGGTGCGAAAGAACGATATCGCAGTCTACGTCCCCTACGAGTTCTCTGAACTCGTTTCGAACAAGCTCAAGACCTACCACGTCGTGCGGGAGTTCGATACGTCACTTCATCCGCATACCGAAGACTTCATCGGGTCGGCCGCACAGCTCAATTCCTTCCTCGATCGCTCCAACCTCGCCTTCGTGAAGCCGCGAGCTGGAAACAAGGGCAACCAGATCTTCGTCTTCCGAAAGGACGGGAGCGAGATCTCCATGAAATACTACGACTACGGCACCCAGCGCATCTTCTCGCCCATCACGCTCGAATCGGCCGTCGGCATGGTGAACGTTGCCGGCGACGACAAGAAGTACGTCGTCCAACAAGGCATCGAGTCCCTACGCTTCAAGGACTCTGTGTTCGATATTCGCGTTGTGATGGTGAATGACGGAAACGACTGGCATTCGCTGATGGAAACGCGCCTCGCTCCGGTGGACAGTGATGTTTCGAATATCTTCCAGGGTGGCTCCATCCGCGTCAGCGAAGATCTTTTCAAGAGCCTGTTCGGTGCTGAGGCTGGCCGCACGAAGGAAAGAGAGATCCGACGCGTGTCCCACGACCTTGCGAAACATCTGGAAGGTCGCTTCCCGGGTGAACTGATCGAGATCGGACTCGATATCATCCTTGACACGGAAGGCAGCATTCATCTCATCGAGATCAATTCCAAGCCTGGAGTTTCAGGAATCGGTTCGGAAACGAAGCTCTTCGATTGGAAGGAAGAAGACGAGCCTTTCTACGACAAGTGGGTACGCCCCCAGATGAGGCATCTGGCGGGGTTTTTGGCCTCGAAGACCGGAGGGTCCTGATTCACGGTCGTGCACGAGCCGACTACCGCTGGCCACGGGTGCGGATTCGAGGCAGGCGCTTGGGGATCTCGGCACTGCGCGACGGGTCATACTCGTACAGGTCCAGCGGCCGGGTGATGTCGTCGCCGATCCCGCGTTACACACGGAGCCAGGACCGACAGCGACGCGACGGCCTCTGGATCACGGCGGCGACGCTGCGATGTGCACGCCCTTGCGGCAGTGCGGACAAGCGCACTTCGGGCGCAGTTGACGAATCACGCGTACCTGCGCGGGGACCGCTTCGAGCTGCTCACATCGCGCATCCGTCTCGCATTGCTGCTCGGTGACGAACGCGCGAAGCGCTTCGGGATCCAGAGGCAGAGCCTCACGCCTCGTCGACATCACTCAGCATTGACGGGCTTTGCGCACGAACGCACTACGCGGCCGAACGGTATTGCAACGTCTCATGCGGCTGCGTGCGGGAGAAGTCGGTCCCGTCCAGAATCCAGTCCAACTCGCGGCCGCTCAGCACAAGCGTCGCTGCGCCATAGAACGCAGGCCAAGGAAACCGGGCCTTCTCCAGACGCTTGTACAAGAGCACGAAGCCGCTCCGCTCCCAGTACGGCACCTTGATCTTGTCCTTGCGCCGATCCGCGAACACGAAGGACACTTCTTCGAGAGGATCCAGTCCGAGAACTCGCTCCACCGCCGCCGACAGCCCATCAATCGACTTCCGGAGCCCCACCGTCTTCCGACATTGGTAGACCGACACACCTTCTGTCAGACGCATCATCGACGGCCACTCCCCGAGCTTGCGCAGACGCTGCCTGGTTAAGCGCGTGATACGAAAGGCCCTGCTCCTGCGCGTACGCCTTCGCAGTCACCCCGCGCGACGACACCGCCTCCAGATGGACTTTCCATTCCCGATCCCCTTCGCCAGATCGCTCTATTGCTCCGCCATTCATTGCTCCTCCCGTGCCATCACCACACGAAGGCAGCCTCGGACATCACTCCGGATCCCGAGAAGAGGCCGTTCTCTGAGCGCTTACCACTCGAGAGCATGCAACAGGACGCGCCACGATTGTGTCTGCCGCATAGCTCCCGCACACGGCGATCTCCATTGCGCAACACTTACTCTATCACCAAGTCTCTGCAACGCATTTCAGATCGACAGTAGTCCGTTGCGCACGGCGTGGTGCCGTCGTTTGCAATCGAGCCCGACGCAAGTGGGCGAACTCGGCTGTTCTGTTGTGGTAGTGTTCACTACCAATCGCGTTTGCATTTGCAACAATGGCCGGGCTAGCCGCTGTAG
>JAAELY010000536.1 GCA_024226335.1 bacterium | reverse complement strand
TGCCACAGCACGCCGCTGTAGACCAGGCTCTCGAAGTGATCGTCTTTAACCGCCAGGACGCGCCCGAAGTAGGCACGGGCGACCTCGTTGTTGCCGTCGTTGAAGAAGGTCTCGGCGAGGAAAAACGCCAGCTCGTGATTGGCAGGATCGAGCTGGTTTGCCGCTTCGAGCCTGCCGACCGCGCGTTGGACGTCGAAGGCGAGCAGGGCGTATTCGGCCTCTTCGAGCAAACGCACGAAATCGTCCCGCGCGTCTCCCCGATACAGGGCCTCGATCTTCTCCTTGACCGCGGCAAACCGCTCGCGCTTCTCGAGCGCCAGCAGCTGACTCTCCATGCGGGATTCCCACAGCTCGTTCCATTCCCCCTGTCCGAAGACATTCTTCGATTCGAGGAGATCACGCAGCGTGGTGACCCCGGTCTGATTGACCAGGATCTTCTGCTCCAGCTTGTAGAGAGAGGCGAGCGAAAGGCGCACCGAATGGGCGGTGCGCCTGACCGCTTCCTCGAGAATCGAGATGCGCTCGAGCAGGTGCTCGTCGAGCGAATACTGCTCCTCGGGATGGTCGTCGAAGGCATCCTGATCCTCGGCCGTATAGCCGCCCGAGACCACCAGCAGCTTCTGCTGGCAGCGGTGGCAGAACTCCCGCTGGTCGTCGTTCAAGGCGCTGCAGGCCTGGCAGTACATCATCTTCCTCGTCGGTGCGGTTCTCGCCCGGCGGCGAATCTGGCGACACTATATCTCCACCCGCGAGCTAGATCCTGTCCGGAAACAGCTGTTCCCAGCTCGAGAGCGCGCGGATTCCCGAGGACGAAGCGGACAGTGTTCGAGATCGGCGCGTGGCAGGTGTCTGTAAGGCTATCTCTATCAACGACTTGGGCTATCGGGGCCGGCTGAGGATTCCGGTGCTCGGGCGCTTCTTGATCGAGGCGGAGAGGATGCGGCGGCGCCGCGGCAAGGAGCTGCTCGACGAATGGTGGGAGGCGATGCGCCTAGCTGCCGAGCAGGGCGGCGAGCATCCCGAGGGGCTGGTGCGCGGGATTCCCCGTTCACAATCCATCGAGGCGCGCGCCCCCTCTTGAAGAACAGGTCGTCACCCATCAACATCGAGGCGATGCGGTTCCTGATACCAGTTCTTTGCGCTGCGCTGGTCGGTTGCCACGCACCCGAGCCCCTGGAACGTGCGAGTGAGCATTTCCAGCTGGTAGCCGACTCGGACACGAGCACCGACGCGGAGATGCAAATGGGGATCGATCGGGGAGAGGCCTTGTACGCCGCGGTCGCTGCGATCATCCCTCCGGCATTTCCACTGACGTCGGTGATCAGAGTGCGGCTCAATGGCGACCTCAGGTCGCAGACGCCGCACATCGACAAGGACGGCACGATCCACCTCTACCGCTACTCCCCCGACGAGGGGGGATACTGGGCGCTCTTCGCCCACGAGCTCGTGCACGCCATCGGGTTCGACCATGCCCGCGAGATCGGCGCTTTGGACTGGACCGCGCTCGGGTTCTACAACGAGGCCTGGGCCGAGTTCGTCGCGCAAGTCGTGGACCCGGAGAAGACCGGCTTCCCGCTCTATGGGTTCGACGAAGACGTCGTGGTTGGGCACTGGGTGCTGCAGGGCGGCCTGTCGCTGGCGATGC
>JAAELY010000535.1 GCA_024226335.1 bacterium | reverse complement strand
GTAGGACTCGAGCTCTTGCCAGCCCGCCCAGACCGTGTCGTCCTCCCCCGGCCCGTCAGGCCCGTCGAACACCTTCTTGGTGACTCTGCGGTTGAAGGCGTCGTATTCGTATTCCGCGACTTTCGTCTCTTCGCCATCGCCACCCTGGCGACCGACGCTGCGCAGACGATTGCGATAGTCGTAGTGGAAGCGCAGATCGCCTTTCTCGATCAGGTTGCCGTTGGCATCCCATTTCAGGGTGACGTCGTTGATCTTCCCCGGACGATTCCTGCCGGACTCAGCCGTCAAATCGTCGGTGTACCCAGGCGTCTCGCTGGATGTGAGCTGGCGACTGGTCAGGTTCTGGGCTGCGTCGAAGGTGAAGTCGTAGCGCGACTCGGCCCTGGCCAGCAGGTCGGAGTCGGCGACCTGGTTGTCGCCCACCAGCAAGCCGGGCTCGATGCAATGGCCGTCCTCGTCCGCCCAGCACTGCCCGAAACCGCTCTGTGTCACCCGCTCAGCGCCGTCGTAGCGGGTCACGAACGCGTAGCTGTTCCAGTCTTTTCGGATTACAGAGGTCTTGAGCGAGCGCGGGCTCCAGG
>JAAELY010000534.1 GCA_024226335.1 bacterium | reverse complement strand
GCGGTCGCTATGTGCCGCCCGGAAGTTATTTCCGCCTACCCGATCACGCCGCAAACCCATATCGTCGAGGACCTCGGTGCAATGGTGAAAGCCGGTGCGATCGAAAATTGCGAATTCATGCTGGTCGAATCCGAATTTGGCGCATTGTCTGCCTGCATCGGTTCATCGGCGGCCGGCGCGCGCAGCTACACCGCCACTTCGAGCCAGGGCATGTTGTTCATGATGGAAGCGGTCTACAACGCGTCGGGCATGGGCCTGCCGATCGTGATGACCGTCGGTAACCGCGCGATCGGCGCGCCGATCAACATCTGGAACGACTGGGGCGACTCGATGTCGGCGCGCGATGGCGGCTGGCTGCAGCTGTTCGTCGAGAGCAACCAGCAGGCGGTGGACGTGCATATCCAGGCCTTCAAGCTGGCCGAGGAGTTGAGCCTGCCGGTGATGGTGTGCATGGATGGCTTTATTCTCACGCATTCCTATTCGCAAGTGGATATTCCCGAGCAATCGCAGGTGGATGAATTTTTACCGCCGTTCGAGCCGCGCCAGGTACTCGATCCGGCGGCGCCCCTGTCGATGGGTGCGATGGTCGGCCCGGAGGCTTTTGCCGAGGTGCGCTTCCTGAGCCATCAGAAACAACTCGATGCCCTCGACCTGATCCCGCAACAGGCGGCCGGGTTCGAAGCCATCTTCGGGCGTGACTCGGGCGGCCTGATCAAGGAATTCGATTGCGCCGGCGCCGAAACCGTGGTCATTACCATGGGTTCCGTCATTGGCACCATGAAAGAAGTCCTCGCCGGCATGCGCGACGACAGCCACTCGATCGGTGCGCTCACGATTCGCTCGTTTCGACCCTTCCCGAGTGCCGCGCTGCGCGAAGCGCTGAAGGACGCCAAACGCGTCATCGTGTTCGAGAAAAGCCTCGCGGTCGGTATGGGTGGCATCGTCTCGATGAACGTGCGCATGGCGCTGAAAGACTACCCGATCAAGGTGCAATCGGTGATCGGCGGCCTCGGTGGTCGTCCCATTACCCGTGCCGGCCTGCGCCGCATGTTCGAAAAAGGGCTCAACGATCAACTCGAAGAGCCGCATTTTCACGACATCGACATGGGTATCGTCAACCGCGAGCTCGAGCGCGAGAAAGACCAGCGCCGCTCGGGTTCGATCGCGGAAAACATTCTTCACGACGTCGGCGTGGTCGCCGCCGCGAAAACGATTTAGGAGAGAGCCATGGCACAAATTCCGGAGACCCAACAAAAGGTCAAGTTTTACCAGACCGGCACCTTTACCGTCGGTAACCGCCTGCTCGACGATCAAAACCGCAGCGTGCAGGCAACCATGGATCGATGCAACTCGCTCGACTCGGGACATCGCGCCTGCCAGGGATGTGGCGAGGCACTGGGCGCGCGCTTTGCGATCGACGCGGCGATGC
>JAAELY010000533.1 GCA_024226335.1 bacterium | reverse complement strand
CGGAGCGCGAAGGGATTGTCGGTCAGACCGAAATAGGAACGGATCATGGGCTTGGTACCTCTCCAAGAAAGTCATTCATTCACGATAAAAACGACGGCTTTGGATGCTGCATCTGCGAAAACCGGTTTGGCAGCGGTTTGGCAGGGCGTTACGATGATTCTCTTCTGCGTCTCAGGCCGTTGGCGACGGCGTCCAGAAGTCTCGCCCGGCCGATGCGTCGCCCCTTGTCGTAGACGACAACCGTGCCTTTGCGACAACGTTCGTAACGCAGTTCAATCTTTCTGCCGCGCAGGTCGACGGGCGTTTCATAGCGGTCTCCCCGAAAACTGAACGTGTTGTCCTTTTTGACCGTGCGAACGGCCTCGGCGTAGAACAGTTCGTCCGTGTCCTCGGACGGGGAAAGGAACCGGATGCGGGACAGGTCCATGCCGAAGCGGTCGATCGGCTTCATGCCGAGTGTCGAATGAAGGGTGGCGTTGTAATCCTGCTCGACCCAGTGCGTGAACTGCTTGTTGAGTTGCTCCAGGGACGAGAGGTCGAGATTCCGCACGAGGAACTGGTCGCGGACGCGGCGGAAGAACCGTTCGATCTTTCCTTTCGCGGCAGCATCTCGAACGGCCGTGTGGCGGAGAATGCAGCCCACGCGGGCGCACACGAGTGTGATTTCCTGGCAACAGTAGATCGAGCCGTTGTCGACCAGCAACTGCTCCGGCACGCCTCGTTTGTAGAACGCGGCACGGAGGGCCTTGATCATCGAATCGGCGTTTTCGTCGAAGAAGAACTCTCCGTGACACAACACGCGACTGGCGTCGTCGATGAAGGCGATCAGTTTGGCTTGCCGCTTCTGCCCGTGTGCGCCGAACACAGGCGGGCCGAACATGGTATCGGCCTGCCAGAGCTGGTTGGCGTATTGCATGCTGAAGGCGAGTCGACGTTTGTTGCCGCTCACGTCTTCTTTGAGCAACTCGTATTCTCGCACGAATCGGCAGAAGGTTGTCAGGGCGATCTGATTGGCCCGCAAGAGTCCTTTTTCGATGCAGAAGCGATAGATGGCGGACTTGTTGGGTCGCTTCTTCTGATGAAAGTGGGGTAAGGCGGAGTTGATCGCTTCGAGCACTTCTTCGGGCGTGACCTTGCGAGGGTGCCCTTTGTCGGCTCGCGAGTGGTTGTCCATCGCGGTGACACCGTGGTTCTTGTAGCGGTAGTACCAGGTCTGGATGGTCCGCCAAGTGAAACGGTGTGGTCCGCCCTCCTCATCGAGAAACGTCATCTTCGCAACGTGATGGATTCTCTCGTGGCGGGTTCGGCCTTCGACGACATCTATCGCGCCGAGCACTTGCATTTTTACGTAGATCGACGGTCGCTTCACGATTCGCTCCTTTTGAAACGGGGACGGGGGATGTTTGAGGGTGAGTCTACTGGAGCGTCGCCCGGCGTGTCGTCGTCGTGTTGTGTTGTTGGGCTTGCACGTTTCACCGGCCGGTAAGAAGTACGCTGGCAATTCGGTCGTACGGCTTGCACAAAAGAGTGGAAAAGACCGGCGACGAGTGGAAAAGACCGGCAACGAGTGGCCAAGACCGGCGATGAGTGGCCAAGACGAGTCGCGACAGGACGCTGTCAGCGAGGATCTCGCGCATCGTCGGCGCTAATGCGAGAACGGAATCATTGCGTCACACGAAAGAGGTCTGCAGCGTGACTTGAAAGGCGGCAATGGGATCCAGTGGATGCTGTGTGAATGCCGCCAGGAGATGAGCGAGGGTGAGTTGAGCCGGATGTTCAGAGGTCATCTCCGGCGGTTTGCATAAGGTGGCCAGCGCGGTGCGGATCGCGCTTTGGGCTTGGTGAAATCGT
>JAAELY010000532.1 GCA_024226335.1 bacterium | reverse complement strand
CGTTGGCTCCACGAAAGCGCTTCCCCCAGGGTCAGCCTGCGCGAGACAAACCCCAGCATCTGAGCTGGCGACTCCTTGTCATAATTGAAGCGCTTGCCGATCAGATTGCGATGCGCCATCTGCATCTGCAAAGCAAGGTCCAGATAGCGCCGACGCTTCGTCACAAGCCAGGACTGCCTCCGTAGCCGTCCGACCGTATCCCGCAGGCGCGCATCCTCGTGGTTGATTGGAAAGAGCGGATTCCATGTCATCCGAGCCAGGTGGCTATTCGTCTTGGAGTGCATCACAAGTGCGCTCCCGAGCGTCTCGCTCGCCAGCCCCGGGTAGCTCGACTTCTCGTCGGTGAAGAGGGTCACCGTTGCTCCCTCTGCCAAGAGATCGCCGCCGCGTTTCAGCGTCCGGCGGCATGCTTCCCGTGAGCGATCCTTGCGCCTACCATGCTTCTCCTCCTCGATGGCGAGCCTTTCGAGGCGCGCGGGGGTCATCTTGCCCTTGGGACGAATCGTCGCTGACTCGCTCCAAATGTGGTAACGACTTTTGCTCTCGATCAGGACGGGGATGCTCAGGGGACGGAAGCTCCGATGGGCCTCGAAAGACTCGAGCTCGTCGAACTGGAACAAGACAGCGCCCTCGAGGGGGCGGCGCAAGTTCAGGTTCAATTGACGCAGATGGCGAGCG
>JAAELY010000531.1 GCA_024226335.1 bacterium | reverse complement strand
ACTTGCTCCATCATGATGCGCATCGCGGTCGCAATCGCGAAGATCACCGTCACGCCGTAGCGGGAAATGATATCGAAGGCCTGCTCGGCGTCGAAGCGCTCGCTGCGCTCGTAGTTGACCACGGTATATCCGTGGTACAGCGTCGGGTAGAGCGCGGCAAACGAACCGGCAATATAGCCCCAGTCGCAGTGGGTCCACAGCAGGTCGCCGGGCTGTGGGAAGAAGTCGAGGTTAAAACCGAGATTGTTGACCTCGGCCGGCAGCAGTCGGTGTCCGTGCAGCGCCCCCTTGGGCTGGCCGGTGGTACCCGAGGTGTAAATGATCAGCGCGGGATCGTCGTTGCGCGTTTCCGCAACATCGAATTGCCGGCTCTCGTGCTCGAGGCACTGGTGGAAATCGACCGTGTCGGCGTGATCGGCGCCACCGACCACGACGATGGTTTCGAGTTCGGGCAGCCGCTCGCGAATCTCGAGCACCTTGGGCAGGTTTTCGCGGTCGGTAACCACGATCCGACTGCCGCTACTGTGCAGGCGGTACTCGATCGCCATCGGCCCGAACAGGGTCAGCAACGGCACCAGTATCGCACCGGTCTT
>JAAELY010000530.1 GCA_024226335.1 bacterium | reverse complement strand
TTCTCCGGTCAGGTCGAAAGAGCCGTGCAGATAGCATTGCAGGCGGACGGACGGGCCGATTTGGAAGGAATCTCCGCAGCTTCGCCAGGGCCCGACGAGCGAGGCGGGAAGCAGGCTGTAGGCATGATCCCGAAGGTCCGCGGTCTCTTGCACGCTGCGTGCCGGCTTGCCGGCGCAGTTCTCTTGCTTCCAGCGCTGCGCCCTCACCGGATCCACACCGTAGCCCTCCCCCAGCGCCTGCCCCTGGACCGTCATACCGTACCCGAATCCGAGACTGTTGAGATCGCGGTGGCTGGCGAAGGTCGCCGCGCACAGGAGGTCTTCGAGCGTGCTCGCCAGCTTCGGAAAACACGCGAGGCTCTCCGCATGGAAAACGCCTCGCCGCAGCGTACTTTGGCAATCTTCGAACAGCTCGCGGGAACGCGGGCTCATCGACATGCACGAGAGCACGAGTAAGCCAGCGACGGAGAGGCCCAAGGCTCTCAGCCGCCGAGCGCGTGAGGCTCGCCGAGATTTCAGGGCGGCAGTGGACAGCCGGTTTTTCTTCATCAGATCCTCCTTCGTTATCCCGCTTGTAATCCCCCCGCGACAACATCTCGCTGGTGAGGCGATCGAGTGACGGCGGATGATCAACGA
>JAAELY010000529.1 GCA_024226335.1 bacterium | reverse complement strand
GAGCGGCGCATTCCGACCCGCAGACTGCCGGGCGGACGGAGTCACGAACTCTCTTACGCGTACTGAGTCCAGGGAACGGGTCAGATGGCCTGCTCCGAGAAGACCTGCGGACTCGAAAGGCACATTCTTCGGACCACAACCGTTTCATTGACGATGGTGGCAGTATCGAACTCGACAACCTCCAGGTTGACGATTTCGATGTCTGTCGCATCTCCAATGAATACACGGCACCGACGACCGATGACCGATGACCGAGCCGGGTGCAATAACTAACGAGCAGCAACGCTCCCAGACCTGAAGAGTACCGGCCGGATCTATTTCAGAAACAGCTGCGATTTCTTGAGGAGTCCACCGTCCCGAAAGATGGCCTTCATATTCGAGGCATCGCTGTTCTTCCACACATACTGACGGTGCCCAACAGTCCCGGCCCCGGCTTCGCCAGCTCCCGCCTCAGACGGCGGTTCCTCTGAGATCCCCGGGTCGCCGATGATGTCGACCGCTTCCCGGTAGCTCATACCGGGCTGGACCTGCTCGAATTCCGCCAGTGTGACGATCGGCGGCACCTTCCCCGCTTCTTCGGGGTGCTGTACTTCGATGCCATTGATGATGCTCCCGACGACCACGATCCCAACCCCAAACAGGGCGGGGACGAGCAAGACCAGCGTCGCGCCCCAGAACACGATCTTCATCTCTTTGTCCATGGCGGATTCTCCTCTGACACATCTTTTACCTCATACGGGCTCGCGGCGGGAGTGCTGGCGGTTGGGCCCGCAGGTCCGGGCGTGATTTCGCTTCCGGGGCCCGCCCCCAGATCCCGCAGACCGGAGAGCCTTTCCCACCGGAGCCAGAGCCTTTCCTCAGCCTGTTAGACTGGGTTTTCGCCAAGCCAATCGTCAATGGAGCCAGCATGCGCAGCGAACTATGTGATCTGTTTGAAATCGACGTCCCGATCTTCGCCTTCACCCACTGTCGCGACGTCGTCGTCGAAGTGAGCAAGGCCGGTGGTTTCGGTGTGCTCGGAGCGGTGGGCTTTTCTCCCGCGCAGCTGGAGATCGAACTGCAGTGGATCGATGAACGGATCGGTGATCGGCCCTATGGCGTCGATACCATCATCCCCAACAAGTACGAAGGCGAGGGGGAGAAGGATCCGCACAAACTCGAAGCAGCCCTGCGTGCGGCGATCCCGCAAGGGCATCGCGACTTCTCGGACAGAGTGCTGGCGGACCACGGAGTTCCCGCGTTTCCAGAAGACGAGAAGGGGCGCGAACTACTCGGCTGGACTCATGCCACCGCACTACCGCAGGTAGAGATCGCCCTGGCGCACGAGAAGGTAAAACTGCTCGCCAACGCGCTCGGAACACCGCCGGCCGATGTCATCGAAGCGTGTCACGCCTCCGGGCGTAAGGTCGCGGCCCTGTGCGGAAGCGCTCATCAGGCACTTCGCCACAAGGAAGCCGGCGTCGACATCATCATCGCCCAGGGGTACGAGGGCGGCGGACACACCGGTGAAATCGCCAGCATGGTTCTTTGGCCGGAAGTGGTGCGGGCCGTTGCTCCGACACCCGTATTGGCCGCGGGCGGTATCGGATCCGGCGAGCAGATCGCAGCCGCATTGGCACTCGGAGCCGCGGGGACCTGGAGTGGATCGCTCTGGCTTACCGTCGAGGAAGCCGAGGGAGCGACGGCGCAGAAAGAGTCGTACCTGGCAGCCACCAGTCGCGATACCGTGCGCACGCGCTCGATTTCGGGCAAGCCGGCGCGCATTCTGCGAAACGCCTGGACCGAAGCCTGGGAACAACCGGATGCCCCCGAGACTCTCCCGATGCCTCTTCAGGGGATGGTGTCCATCGACATGATGCGACGCACGATGCGCTACCCCGACAAATCGCAAGATGTCGCTTTCAACCCTGCGGGCCAGGTGATCGGAATGCTCAACCAGGCGAGTTCGGTGCGCTCCGTGATGGTCGATCTGATCGAAGGATATTGCGCGGCCGTGGAACGCCTTCAGAAAATGACGCCTTAGTCTTCAGATCACCCGCCGTCAGGCGAGTCGAATCTGGAGAGATCGACTCCGTGAGAGAGGAACGAATCATGAGCGAAGAAAGCCATCTGCTCGTCGACGAAGACGACGGTGTTCTAACGCTGACGATGAACCGACCCGCGGCGCGGAATTCCCTGAGCCCGCAAATGCTGGTCAAGCTCGCCCACGCCTGGTATGAGTTCCGCGATACCAAGCATCTGCGCGTGGCAATCTTGACGGGTATGGGCGACCAGGACTTCTGCGCCGGTGGGGACCTCAAGATCACCATGCCTTTGATGACGGGAGCACGACAACCCGAAGATGATTGGGACCACCAACTGGTGTCGGGTGGGCGTTTGTTCACGGACGCGATCCTACGCGGATTCGAGTGTTACAAACCGATCATCGCCGCGGTCAACGGCAATGCACTCGGCGGCGGAACCGAAATGACCAACGCCTGCGATCTGCGTGTAGCAAGCGACAATGCGCTGTTCGGCACCCCCGAAGCCAAGGTGGGGCTTCTGCCGGGTGGCGGATCGATCAGCCGACTTCCGCGACAGATTCCCTACGCGAAAGCCATGGAGATGCTCCTGGTCGGAGGCATGTTCAGCGCACAGGAAGCGCTCGAGATGGGCTTGCTCAACTACGTCGTTCCCCTAGAGCAATTGATCCCCAAGGCGCGCGATCTCGCGGATCGGCTCGCACAGAACGGACCGCTTGCGGTGCAGAAGATCAAGGAAGGCGTGCTGCGATCGAGCGGTCTACCACTCGATCAGGCTTACAAGATCGAGAACGAGGTCTCGGCCGCGGTCTTGTCGTCGAAGGACGCCCGGGAAGGTCCTCGCGCATTCAAGGAAAAGCGAAAACCCGAGTTCACTGGCGAGTGAGCCGACTCTGACACGCCACAGTAGGAGATGCGCCTGATCGCCCGAGAAGAGTGAATCCAGGGGATCGCCGAGAGGTCGACGACCTGGGCCGGTTCGCGCTCGGCGGCATTCGCAGTCCCGGCGGGAGAGAGTTCGTGTACTCAGCAGTCGTTTCAGAAACCACAGGCAGAACCGCGACAGGCGGTTTCCGGGTTCAATCGACGTGACGGGCGTGGTGAAAGTGCTGACGCACGTTCCGGTTGGGCTCCTCTCAAAGGTGACCGGAGCCTTTCCTGAAGTCGAACTGATCCCGGTGCCGACACGCGGGGCGCCGCCTCCGGAAGTGGAAGGCGAAATACTGCTGACTCAAGCCTGGGGTAGCCCGAACCTGGCGGAGATCGTCGAGCGCGGTGTGCGCTGGATTCACGCCTACGGAACTGGCGTCAATGCATTCCCTTTCAACGCTCTCGGAGACCGCGTGCTGACGTGCTCGCGCGGCGCTAGCGCCATTCCCATTGCCGAGTGGGTGCTCGCGGTGATGCTCGCTGCCGAAAAGGAACTACCCCAGAGATGGATTCGCGAACCGACGAAATGGAATACCGCCTTCCTCGGTGGTCTGTACGGAAAGACGCTGGGACTGATCGGTTTCGGTGGAATTGGACAGGCCGTCGCCACCCGAGCAATCGCTTTCGGAATGGAAGTGCTCGCCGTGCGCAGAAGCGAATCTCCGAGCCCCATCGCCGGTGTTCACTTGACGAATAGCCTCGATGATGTGCTCACAGCCGCCGATCACCTGGTGGTCGCGGCACCGGCGACGTCGGAGACCCGCGGTCTGCTCGACGACGCGGCCTTTGCGCACATGAAGGCGGGTGTGCATCTCGTGAACGTCGCCCGCGGGGAGATCATCGATCAAGAAGCGCTGAGTCGCGCACTCAAGAGTGAAGTCGTGGGACTGGCCTCCCTCGACGTCGTCGATCCCGAGCCCTTGCCCGAGGGCCATTGGCTCTACGCACATCCCAGAGTGCGGCTCAGCCCGCATATTTCCTGGAGCATGCCCGGCGCGCTCGACCTCCTGATCGAACCGTTCGTCGAGAACCTGCACCGCTACCAGGTCGGTAAACCACTGATGAATTCCGTCGATCCGGAACTCGGATACTGAGCTGCGCAGCGGGAAGCGCTCTCGTTCAAACCGTCTCCGCATCGGGTTGGCTCGCAAGATCTCGCGAAATCGTATCCGATGGGCGACGAACCGGATGGAGTGGCCATTGCGAACACCGTCCAACTCTTTCTCGCGGCGATGATCTTCGATGACGTCTTCAAGGTCTTCCAGCCCAACCTGATGGAGCGCGATACTCCGCCCTCGGAATACGCCAGGCGTCACCTGAAGTTCGCGCCTTTCCCCGGCGAGCCGCTCGGTTGGATCAGCGAGCAGGTTGGCCCGGATCTCATGGTCTGTGCGTCGGACTATCCCCACCCGGAAGGGACATCCGATCCGATCGGCAAGTTCGAAAAGTCGATGCCCGGCTGCAACCAGGATGACCTGGACAAGTTCTACTACAAGAACATGGAAGACGTCCTCGGAATGAAGCTCGCCAGTCCGTAGGTATCCGCTGCATGAACGGGGAGCCTCTATTGAGGTGCCCCGGTCTATTGCAGCGGTGATCCTGCAACGATCGGAAGCTCCACCCAGCCGGCCAGGCCTTCGCCGAGCAGTAGGCTCTGTCGCGCGGTTTTCGCGTCCTTGTGCTGCGACCAGATGCCCGCCCGGTTGGGGTGTGCGTGGTACTTCGGGAAATCCGACGAAGAGACATCGAGCCGCAACCTTGAACCGGCGGGGACCACCCACTCGATTGGCCAGAAGGGGATGCGCACTTCGACGGACTCGCCCGGTTCGTAGGCTTGCGGATAGGCTGCCCCGTTGCGCAGCGCCAGGCTGGTTATGCCGTCGCGGATGTTGACCGCTCGACCATCGTCGAAGACCTCGACGAGCTTGGCAGTGAACGCGGTGTCTGCTGCGTCCGAAGCCACCGTGAGCGCAACCTGCACACGCCCGGCCAGGTGCAGCGGTTCTGTCAGCGCATCGGTCTGGAACGAAAGTACATCGGGCCTGGCGCAGATGCTCCCCTGCCAGACGTTCGCGGCGGGCGTCCCGCCGAATCCCGGCAAGATGAAGGCAAGCATGCCGCTGCCACCTCGCGTGGGAACCGGGTGATCTGGATCGTAGACGAACTGCACTCGCTCGGCGATGGAGCTTGGCGCATCGCTCAGTCGGCCTCCGCCACAACTCGCCGATTTCTTCGCTGCAGAGAGATGAAGCTTCATGGCGCGGCTCTTCGGCGGCCAGGTCGAGCGGTTCACCCAGCGGTTTTCGCGCATCACATAGGTTGCGACGCCAGGTGGTTCATCGAGGGGTTCACCGCGTAGATGATGTCCCAACCAGTCGAGAACCGGAATCCATTGGAGCAGACCCCCTCCCGCATTCGGCGTTTCAAGAGCATCTCCACCGGAGCCCCGATGAGTCCAGGGTCCGATGATGAAACGACTCTGGCTCTGGCTCGCCAGGCGTTCCCAGTCGCCGAACTGGGGACCGAAGAAGACGTCGTACCAGCCGCCGACCATCAGGATTGGAATGCCGAGTCTCTCGGGCGCGGACAGCAGTCGTCGATTGTCTTTCCTCCGCCATAGAGCGGCGTCGGGAAAGGGACTTCCGGTCCACTCGCGATACCAGGGAAGCCTGGTCCCGAAGAACAACTCGTCCACCTCGAGATGCGGACGGTGACGGATCGCCCGCTGGTACTGCTCACCCGCACTCTCGCCGCCCATGCCGCGCTGGGCCATGATGGCGGCCCACGCGGTGTAGGTCTCGTGGCGAAACATGCCTCCTTCGTACTGGCTGGCGTAGTTGTTTGTGGTGAAGACCGACGGGACGAAGGTCTTTACTTCAGGCGGAAGGGATACCGACGCTGCCGCCCATTGCACCGCCGCGAGATAGGACGGACCCAACATCCCGATGTTCCCGTCCACAAAAGGCTGTTTCGCCAACCAATGAAGCGTTTCGCTTCCATCGACGCCCTCGTTGACCACGGGCTCCCATTCGCCCTCGGATCCGCCCTGCCCCCGAACGTCCTGGTAGACGCAGGCGTACCCGTAGCGCACCAGGCGCTCGCACCAGGTGACGACGACCGGCATGAACTGATCATAAGGATTGCGAATCAGGATGGTTGGCCAGGGTCCGCTACCGGCGGGTTCATAGACCGTGGTCGCCAGAGAGATTCCGTCCGGCATCTGCACCCGATGGTCGGTCTGAACTCCACCGGAGTGTGTGAAAGGAGGAAGTTCTTCGTAACGACGGAGCAGTTCGTGGCGAGCGAGATAGGTGGCCCCCGCACCGGCGAGCAGCAACAAGATCAAACAACCGAGAGTGATCAGGATGCGGCGGAGAACTAGCAATCCGATTCCAGTGTTTCCAGATCCTGCTCGCGATTCAAATTTCGAAACGAGCGCAGTTCGGGATCGACTGCGCGCAGGTCCGACTCCGGAACCAGGAGCGTGTCGCTATCGCGCAAGAGGGCCATCAATTGCAGTTCCTTCGCGGCGATGCGCCGTTCGATCTCAGGTAGCAGGCGCGGCTTGTAGATGGCCAGCAGCGGCTCGGGGCCACGCGGCCCTTCGGGCGCGACGATTGCAGCACCATCATCGCTGGCGGTCACGAGTCCGAGCAGCGAGAACACCAGGCGCGGATCGATCAACGGCATGTCACAGGCACAGACCAGTACCGCCGAGGCCTCACACGCCGACAGTGCGGCGTGGATTCCGATCAGGGGCGCGCGAATCTCGTCGCGGTCTTCGATCCAGGGCAAGTCGGTGGGCACTTCACTCCCGGGGCGCCCCACCAGACGGACTCGTTCGACACACTCACCCAGAACCGATGCCACGTGCTCCACGAGCGGTCGGCCGCGAAACGGCAGCGAGGCTTTGTCCCGGCCCATGCGTGTGGACTGTCCGCCAACGAGCACGGCCGCTTCTACATGTGCGAGTTTCAAAATCCGGGCTCACTCCGAAGCTCGGGGCTGCAGATGCGTTGCACCGGAACGCGCGTGCCAGCTACAACCTCGGTCAATTCACCGGGAACGATCGCGAAACCGTCCGCGTGCACCATCGACAGCAGTAGATTGGATCCCTGCTCACGTGTCGGAGTCGCACGCAACTCGCTCGCATCTCGCTCCAGGGTCACGCGTACGAAGTGCAACCGGCCAGCGGGCTTCGTGTAGGTCTCGGTCAAGATCGCACTCTCGACGGGTCGATAGATCTCGCGTCGACCCGCCATCTTCAACAGCGATGGCCGGACGAATTGCTCAAACGCGACGAGTGTCGATACCGGATTTCCCGGGAGCCCGAAGACCGGCGTTTCGTCCAACATCACGAAGGCGAGCGGGGCACCGGGCTTCATATTGACGCGCCACAGGCGCATCTGACCGCCGAGTCCGGCCAACACCTGCTTGATCCAGTCGCGATCGCCGACCGAAACACCGCCTGTCGAGATCACCGCATCACAACGCAGTGCTTGCCGAAAACGATTCTCGATCTCTTCGGGTTCGTCCGGTGAAATGCCCAGGTAGATCGCTTCCATACCGATCTCGCGCACCGCGGCTTGTAGGGTGTACGAGTTGGAACTGGCGATGCGGCCATCGGACACCAGACGATCGGGCTCGACCAGCTCATCCCCCGTGGCCAGGATTGCGACGCGCGGTAGCGAGCACACGCGCACCGTCGTGCGGCCGATCGCGGCCATCATGCCCACGTGCGGAGTTCGCAGTAGATCTCCCACTTCGGCGATCCGAGTGCCGGGGCGAACGTCGGCACCGGCGGGGCGAATGTGCTGGCCGCGCGTGACGGGCTGCTGGATCACGACCCGATCGCCGCTGGCCTCGGCATACTCGACCATGACCACCGAATCGACACCCTCGGGAATCGCCGCCCCCGTCATGATGCGCGCGGCTTCACCGGGTCCGATTTTCTGCTGAGAGCGCTTGCCCGCGGGAAGCTCCTCGACCACGTGAAGTTCCGTCGGAACGCTCGTCACGTCCTCTGCGCGCAACGCGAAGCCATCCATGGCCGAGTTATCATGCGGGGGAATCTCCTCGGTCGAGAGCAGCTCCTCGCGCAGGACGCGGCCTTGGGCGGCCTGGATACCCACCGTCTCGGAGCCCAGAGGATCGACGGAATTCAGAATCAAATCACGGGCTTCGGCGACCGTGACCGAGGTCCTCTCCGGCTCGATCGAGGCGTGCGCGGCTCTCGCGGGCTCAGTTCTCGGCTTGGGCATCTGGTCTCCTGAGTCAATATTGCCTAACTACTAGGCATCCCGGCCAATCCCCCCGTAGGCCGGGCCCCGGATCCGCAGACCCGGAATCCGGTGCGAAGTTCCGGGTAGGAGAACACAAGATGCACCGCGCTCGCCGGAAATCCCAGAGCGTCCGGAGTCGGCGGCCATGAGTGCCGATTTAGCACGACTCGATGCAATCCTGGGATCGGTGTCGGTTGGGATTCTGGCGGTGGATTCCGACGGCCGGGTCGAACTCCAGAATCCCGAGGCCAGTCGCATCTTGGGCGTGTCGGCAGTCACCACGTTGGGACGGACTCTGGAGGAATGCCTGATCCGAACGCATCCGGCCGTGAGCCTGATCCGACAGGCCCTCGAAGAAGACCGGGAACTCTCCGAACACGCGATCGGAATCCCCTCGCGATTAGGCGGTGAGGAGTTGCTGGTCGATCTCTCGGTGTCGCCGGTCGGTGTCGGCCACGAAACTGCGGGCGCAGTGCTCTCCCTTCACGACCGCACGATCGGACTCGAACTCGAAGACCTGATCGACCAGCACGCACGCTCGGAACTCTTTGCACAACTGGCCGCGGGCATCGCACACGAACTCCGCAATCCGCTTGGAGGCATCCGCGGATCGGCGGAACTGCTGATCGGAAAACTCGAAGACCGGGCGCTACTGCGCTTCCCGGAGTTGATTCGCGACGAAACCGACCGCATGCGGCGCCTGCTCGACGACCTGGCGGAACTCACGCATAGCGGTGATCTGAACCTGCGCCCCACGAACCTGCACCGGGTCATGGACGATCTGATCGATCTACAGGCTCCGTCCGAAGGCTGGGAAACAATCGAAGTCCAGCGCGAGTACGACGTGAGCATTCCCGACATCGAACTGGATTCTGACCGCTTCACGCAGGTAGTCCTGAACCTCGTGCGAAACGCGGTGCAGGCCATGGGCGGGAAGGGCCGGCTCACGCTGCGTACACGCGTCGACGCCAGCTATCAGGTTTCACGCGACCAGCCGACGCCCGTTCGCATGGTGCGAGTGGAGGTGGAAGACACGGGCTCGGGAATACCGCCCGAGGACCTGCCGCATATCTTCACGCCGTTCTTCACTCAGCGCGTCAGCGGTTCGGGACTCGGCCTGGCCATCGCGCAACACTGGACGGTGCGGCACGGAGGACGCATCCAGGTATCGAGCAACCTCGGTGAAGGGACGCGCATGCGTGTCTATCTACCCCTTTCCATTTCGAGGTCGGCATGAGCCGAATTCTGATCGCCGACGATGAGAGCTCGATCCGCTTCGTCTTGCGCGAGTTTCTGGAAGTCGATCACGAGATCGTCGAGGCGGAAGACGGTGAACGCGCGCGGGAACTCTTGCTGTCGGACAAGTTCGACATGGCCTTCCTCGACATCCGCATGCCGGGTGCATCCGGGCTCGATCTGCTCGACGAAGTGCAGGCCCGCGGGAACTCCGGCCCACTGATCGTGATCATCACCGCCCAGAACACCTTCGACAACGCGATCGAGGCGATGAAGCGCGGGGCCTTTGACTACCTGACCAAGCCCTTCGACCTGAAGGAAGTCGATGCCCTGGTGGAAAAGGCGCGGCAACTACACAGCTTGCGCGGCGAGGTCGCGGAACTGCGGCGGAAGGTGGGCGACGCATTCCGAGGCGGCGAAGTCCTGGTGGGCGAGAGTCCGGCGATGCTCGAGACCTTCAAGACGATCGGGCGCGTCGCGATGAGCGATGCCGCGGTGCTGGTCCTGGGCGAGAGCGGTACCGGCAAGGAACTGGTCGCGCGCGCGATCCACTA
Organism: bacterium; assembly: GCA_024226335.1. Lineage (NCBI taxonomy): Bacteria > bacterium. The sequence goes on along the minus strand of JAAELY010000529.1, from coordinate 81,262 downwards.
TCACAGCCGACGACGCGAAGGGAACTTCGTAGCGGTCAATATGTCGGCCTTGCCGTCAGAACTGATCGAAGCCGAGTTGTTCGGCCACGAAAAGGGCGCCTTCACCGGCGCAGTCGAATCCCGAACAGGACGCTTCCGCGAGGCCGAAGGTGGAACGCTCTTGCTCGATGAGATCGGCGATCTTCCCCCGGCGCTCCAGGCCAAGCTTTTGCGCGTGCTCCAGGAAAAGGAAGTCACTCCACTGGGCAGCAAGCGTTCGGTACCCATCGACGTTCGCATCCTGGCGGCGACTCATCAGGACCTGGAAAAACTGGTCGAGCAGAAGCGTTTTCGCGAGGATCTCTACTTCCGGCTCAACGTTGTTCCCATTCGCATTGCACCGCTTCGCGAGCGTCGAAAAGACGTCCCGGTGCTCGCTCAACATTTCATCGAACGCTTCTCCGACGAACTCGGCGTGCCACAGCGCTGGCCGACTGAAGCCGCCATCAACCAGTTGCAGGACCACAGTTGGCCCGGAAACGTGCGCGAGTTGGAGAATGTGATCAAGCGCGCCCTGGTACTCTCTTCGGGTGATGTGCTCACACCCGAAGACATTGCGCACGCAACCGAAGTTTCGCGTACGACCTCGACGGATTGGACACAACTGGCGAGGCGCGAGTTTGCCGAGGCACTCGATGAACTGGGGGACACCGAAGAGACCGGTCCGTACTGGAGCTTCGTGGAGCGATTGGAGCGCTCTGTGATCAGCGAGGCATTCGAACGATCTGGCGGCAACCAGATCCAGGCAGCTCGCCTGCTCGGAATCAATCGCAACACCCTGCGCAAGAAGATCGGCGAGCTCGGAATCGAAGGTACTTCGCAGGAATCGGCGGAGTGAACTCGAAGCACGTGCAGCGCGTTCGGGGCATCTACCCGCTCGCGGACGACGACCCGCGCTGGCCGCACGATGTGCGGGCCCAGGTAGAGGCAATGCTGGAAGGCGGTGCCAGCGTAATCCAGTTGCGCCTCAAGCACACCGATGACGGCGAGGCGCTCGAACTGGCGGCTTGGGCAGCCGGCCGCGCGACTGAAGCCGGCGCGCTATTGATCATCAACGATCGCTTCGACCTCGCCGATCTCTCCGGCGCCCACGGCGTGCACCTGGGTCACGACGATCTTCCGCCAGAACGCGTCCCCAAGTCCATCCGCGAGAAACTGATCGTCGGGCTTTCAACTCATACACTGGAACAGGTCGAAGCGAGTCGCACCCGACCGATCGACTACGTGGCGTTTGGACCGGTTTTCGGCACCCGGTCAAAGGACTCGGAGTACGCCGCGCGCGGACTCGCGCTGCTCAGCGAGGCCGTGACCCTTGCCGTGCATCCACTGGTGGCGATCGGCGGTATCGACGCGCAGAATCTCGCCGGGGTGTGCGAGGCGGGAGCAAGTGCGGCTGCGCTGATCTCGGCGATCACGGCCGCTGAAGATCCCTTCCAGGCGACGCGTTACCTTGTAGAAGGCTTCGAGTCCGCCCACTCAAAGGCTCGAAAAGAATCCCCCCAAGAAAGGACCTGAACTCGTGGAACGCGCCACTGGTTTGCTGGGGATTGCTGTCCTGATTGGAATCGCGTGGGCGGTTTCGACTGATCGCCGCAGCATCGCCTGGCGGCCCGTACTGATCGCACTCGGTCTTCAACTCGTCATTGCGCTGGCCATTCTGCGCACGCCCTGGGGTGCGAGCTTCTTCGAGGCCATCAACCAGGCCGCAGCGGCGTTCATTTCGGCAGCCGACGTCGGTATCGATTTCCTTTTCGGCCGTTGGCCCGCCGAGGTGATGGGAAGCGACGGCGCCCCGGTCCGACTGCCTTTCGTATTCGCGATCCGCGCACTTCCGATCATCATCTTCCTGAGCAGCGTGTTCTCCGTGCTCCACCATTTCGGCGTGCTTCAGCGCGTGGTCGGCTGGCTCGCACGCGGCATGCGACGCGGTCTGAACATCAGCGGTGCGGAATCGCTCGCTGTAATCGCAAACGTATTCCTGGGCATGACGGAAGCGCCGCTCATGATCCGACCCTATGTCGAGTCACTCACCCGCAGCGAGCTCTTCTGCGTGATGACGGCAGGTCTGGCAACAGTCGCCGGGACGGTGCTCTTCGCGTATATGGGAATGGTGGGGCCGGAATTCGCGGGACATCTCGTTGCTGCGAGCTTTATGTCCGCGCCAGCAGCCGTGGCCATTGCCAAGATCATGCTTCCGGAATCCGGCGTCCCGGCGACCCTGGGCGGAGCCGAGATCAGCAATGAACGCACGACGGTCAACTCAATCGACGCCGCGGCCAGCGGAGCCGCGATCGGGATGCAGCTCGCTCTGAACATCGGCGCCATGCTCCTGGCCTTCGTCGCGCTGGTCTACCTGCTCAACTCCGGCCTGATCTGGGCGGGCGGGCTCGTAGGCATCGAAGATCTGAGTTTCGAACGCATTCTGGGATTCGTACTCGCGCCGCTCGCCTTTGTTCTGGGCGTTCCATGGCAGGACTGCCAGAGCGTCGGACGAATGCTTGGAGTCAAGACCGTGCTCAACGAGTTCCTCGCCTATCAAATGCTTTCGGACCTGAAGACGACCCTCGATCCGCGCTCGATCGTGATCGCGAGCTACGCGCTATGCGGTTTCGCCAATTTCGGTTCGCTCGCAGTGCTGATCGGAGGACTCGGCGGCATCGCTCCCAGCCGACGCAGCGACATCGCGCACGACGGCATGCGGGCTCTGGTTGCGGGATCCCTGGCGACCTTCCTGACCGGAGCCATCGCAGGCATCGTTCTCTAGGCACCTGTTCTGATCGACGGGAACATCCTGCGGGAACCGGAACAACTAGCATCCTCCCGCGATCGCCGGGAAGATCTCGATCTCGGCTGAAACGGGAAGTACCGTATCGGAGTGATCAGGCAGATGACGCGCGCTGCGCCCGTCGATGAAAACGTGGACGCGCCGGGACAACTCACTGCACTCGTCGAGCATCAGCGCGCCGAGTTCGGGCCAGCGGGTCGTCATCTCCTGTACGAGATCGCGGACCCTGGCGCCTTCTTCCAATGAGATGTCGATTGCGGTCCCGCCCACGATCTCACGAAGTGTGGCATAGACCCTGACGCGCACGGTCCGTTCCATCTCGATCAGGGTATCTGAAGACGCTCGAGCACGGCCTGCGGAACCACTCCGTCTATCCAGCCCCGCTCTCGGTAGTACTCTTCCAGCATGGGCTCCAGCTCGCAGACCTGCCCCTTGGATCCGCCGGAGTCCGACGGCTCCTGGAGGAAGCGCGCCGGAAGCGTATCCGACCCGGCGCCGAACCCGGCCAGGTTGTTGTAGTGGCGCTCGAGGTTGTAGATCCGTTCGCCCGCCTCCATCACATCGTCTGCGGACATGGGCTTTCCCATCGCGACCGAATATTGCTCGGCGTATTCCTGTGCGCCTTGCGCGAAAGTGCTGAACTTGCACAGGTCCAGACTGTCACCGAAGGCTTGCAGATCCTGGAAGGTCTTGAGCAGCGCTCCCTTGCCACGCCACTCCAGGGGATCGGCCTCGATCGGCACCACGCCGAGCTCCGCTGCTGCGACATAACCTCGTAGATGACAGGCTCCGCGATTGCTCGTGGCATAGGCGAGCCCCATCCCCTTCAGACCGCGGGGATCGTAGGCGGGAACCGCCTGCCCCTTCGCAACCATCGCGATCTCCGGATGGCCGAGTTTCTCGGCCGCGCGCGCCGGCCCCTCGGCCAGCAGGTCCCCTATCCCTTCTCGAGCGGCGATGGAAGCGGTCATCTCGACCATTCCGGAGAAATCACCCCACTCGAGCCGCTCTTCCGCTACCCAGCCGCGCTCACTGGCCTCCATGTAGACCGACAGGGCGTGGCCCAGCTCGATGGGATCCATGCCCAGATCGTTGCACTGGTCGATGAGCTTGGCGATGGAACCGAGATCATCGTTGGCGCAGTTTGCACCCAGGGACCAGGCGTTTTCGTACTCGACACTCTCCATCTTCAAACCCTTCCACGGCCCCTCTTTGACCTCGACCTCCTTCTTGCACGCCACCGGGCAGGCGTGGCAGGTCGGATTGCCCGAGAGGATCGTCTCTGCCACGCGCTCACCACTGATGGCCTCGGCACGATCGCCAAAGGACGTGCTCTGGCTATTGCGGGTTCCCAGAGCGCCCATGCTATTGGTGATGTTCGTGATGACGTTGGTTCCGTAGACAGAGAGTCCGCCCTTTTTGGGACTCGTTATGTTCGCTTCGTCTCGAATCCGATCCAGAGCTCGATTCCGTACCTGCTTCCACCGTTGGGGATCGGACACGCTGCTCTTCTTGCGATTGGCGCGTATGACGATGGCTTTGAGATTCTTCACTCCGCCGACAGCACCCGTACCGCCCCGACCGAAAGCGCGATCGTCTTCATTCACCCAGGCCGCGAAACGACTCAGGTTCTCACCCGCTGGCCCGATCGCGTTGACGGAGACGTCCTTGCCTCCGTGACGCTCCGTGAGAAGATTCACCGTTTCGTGAATACCCAACCCCCAGAGTTCGCCGGCATCGTGAAAAGAGATCCCGCCGTCCTCCACCAGTATGTAAGTAGGCGTAGCGGCAGCTCCTTCGAAGACGAGGCCGTCGAAACCGGCCCAGCGCAAGCGCGCTCCAGCCCAGCCACCCTGGTGACTATCGGTCACGGTCCCCGTCAGGGGAGATCGGGTCACGCAAGCCCAACGGCCGCTCATGCTCGTCTCGCTGCCCGTCAGCGGACCGGTCAGGAAACACAAGAGATTTTCGGCGGAAAGCGGCTCGACCCCGCAACCGTTCTCGAGCACATAACGCACCCCGAGCCCACGCCCCCCCACGTACTTCTCGACCCAATCCCCGGGAGCCGGCTTCATGGCCCAGCTCCAATTCACGAGATCAATATGGGCGATCGCCTCACCAAAGAGGTCGAGTTGCATGAGACTTCTCCTTCTTGCTCGAGCCAGTACCGGGAGTCTAGCGCGGCGGTTCTCCCCCCAGGGCCTGAGGAATCCGCTGGACTGTCTCGTCCCGGGCTGCGACCGAACTGACCCTTGGAGTTCCCCTCAGAAATGCCCTTCGATTTGAGCAGCCATCGCGAGGGGCACCTGTTGACTCGTAGGGCACTATACTGTCCACCTACTCGCTGACCCGTGCGGAGACTAACGCTGGCCAAAATCCATCGATTGAATCTGTCCTGCTGGGCCTTGCTTTCCTTCTTGCTAGTGCCGGCCGCTCAGGCGCAGCAGGTGGAGAACGAGGCGCCGCGCGTTCTGGTCCTCAACTCCTACCATCCCCAGTACGAGTGGACTGCGCGCCTGGTCAACGGGGTTCGCGAGGGCCTGAGTGACACCGTGCTCGAAGAACACATCCACATCGAGTACATGGACGAACGGCGCTTCGTCGATGACAGGGTGTACGAGGAAAAGCTCACGGAGACGCTCCGTCACAAGGCCGCCCGGTACCCACCGTCGGTGATCATCGCGAGCGACGATGGCGCGTTTCGCTATCTGCTGCGCAATCGTGACAATCTCTACCCTGGCACACCCGTCGTCTTCTGCGGGGTCAATGTCTTTGATCCCGAGACACTCGATGGGCATAGCGGATATACAGGGATCCTCGAAGGGATGGAGATCGCGGGGAACGTCCGCATGATCAGGGGCGTCCAACCCGCGGTTCGCCGGATCATCATGCTGGCGGACAAGACTTCTTTCGGAGCGCGTATGGGAACGCGCGCCCGGGAAGTCATCCGGGAGTTCACCGAGCAAACTTCTGGCCCGGACCTGCGACTGGAACTCTGGGACGACTTCACCCTCGACGAGCTCTACCGGGATGTCGCCAAGCTGGAACCGGACACCGCCCTGCTGCTGCTAGCCATTCACGAGGACAACGCCGGAAACTACTTCTCCTTCGCCGAGCAACTGCCGATTCTCTCCGAAGCAAGTACCGTCCCGGTCTACGGAATGTGGGGCGCACTCCTTTTGGGGCAGGGCATCCTGGGCGGAAGATTGAACGACCCGGAGTTGCACGGCAAGAACACGGCGGCCCTGGCTAAACGAGTGCTGGCAGGTGAACGAGCGGATGACATCCCGATCGTAGCGAAATCCGTCTACAAGCCTTTCTTCGACTTCCGCCAGATGAGCCGATTCGGAGTCCGCGAGGGCAATCTGCCGGTGGGAAGCAGTATCGAGTTTGGTCCCGTCAGCTTCTACACGCAGAATCGGTACCTGGTCTGGGCGACGCTCGGAATAGGCTTCATGCTCGTGTCCATCATCACACTGCTGCTGGCCAACATCAGGCGCCGCAAAAAGGCGGAGGCCGAGCGAAAGGCGCTGGCCGAGCAACTCAGGCAGTCTCAGAAGATGGAGGCCCTCGGGCGTCTCGCCGGAGGTGTCGCCCACGACTTCAACAATCTCCTGACTGTAATCCTGGGCAATGCAGAACTGATCATCGGGGAGACGGACCTATCAAAAGGCTCCCAAGCTGAGATTCTCGAAGAGATCCAGACGGCCGGAACTCGCGCGGCCGCCCTGACACGGCAACTGCTTGCCTTCAGCCGCAAGCAAATCGTGAAACCCATCGTGGTCGACCTGAACAGCGTCGTCGGCAGTATGGAAAGGCTGTTGCACCGACTGATTCGCGAAGATGTCCAGCTGATGGTCCGGCCGAACCCCACACCGTACTTGGTTCGTGCCGACACGAACCAACTCGAGCAGGTCATCATGAACCTTGTGGTCAATGCGGTCGATTCCATTCAGCAACAGGGTGCGATCACAATCCAGATCGATTCCGCGGCCGAGAACACCACGACCGAAGAGCGACGCCTCAGCCGCTTCGCGCGGCTGACGGTAAGCGATACCGGCACTGGCATGGAGCCCGCGACCAGAGCTCGCATCTTCGAACCGTTTTTCACCACCAAGCCAGTCGGAGAGGGAACGGGTCTTGGCCTGGCCACGGTTTATGGGACCGTGCAACAACTGGGTGGAGAGATTTCCGTACAGAGTGCCCAGGGTGAGGGATCGATATTCGAGGTACTCCTGCCCGAGGTCGAAGAAGAAACTCCCGCCAGGAAGACGGAGAATGGCCACAAGACACCGCACACGAGCCACACTGTCCTGCTATGCGAAGACGAGGTCCTGGTGCGTCGCGTTACCTCCAGGATGCTGCGAGATGCCGGTTACACGGTGATCGAGGCGGCATGCGGTGATGAGGCCATCGCTGTGGCGGCCGCCCACGCTGGGGACATCGACATCCTGGTTTCGGACCTCATCATGCCCGGAATGAATGGCTCCGAACTAGCGGGTACTCTGGTGTCGAGATACCCGAAGCTGCGCACGCTGTTCGTCTCCGGTTATGCATCGGACGTCAGCGATGCCCTTGGAGAGACCTTCGTCAACCTCGAGTACCTGCCCAAGCCATTCGACTCGAGGACACTGCTGCAACGGGTCAGAGCCATTCTGGATTCACCAGGATCCTGACGCTTTCCGCGCAGTACCCCATGGAGCCTAGGCCTGCCATCCTGCTAGGATCGAATACATGAGCAATTCCGACACGGAACCTCTGAAGATCGTTCTGCTGCTCGATGCCCTGCGAGTCGAGCGTTGGGTTCGGGAGTTGCTCGAGGAATTGCGGGCGTGTGATTTCGTAGAACTGCGGCGCGTGATCCTGAACGAACGACCGGTCGCAATGCGAAGCACAAATCCGTTACTCCGAAGCTACGAGAGTATCGATCGTGGTCTGGTCGCGGGTCCCGATGATCCACTCGCACTCGTCGACGTCTCGGATCTCCTGCAGGACGTCGAACGCGAGAGCGCGCAAGTGCTCGAAGCCGAGGCACTCGAGAGCATCCGGGCGTGTGGCGCCGATGTAGTACTGCGTTTCGGATTCCAGGGTCCAGCGGGCGCCCTGAGCAAGCTGACGACTTTCGGAGTATGGACCCATCGACCTGCAGATCTGCGTTCCTATGACGGTGCCACACCCGGATTCTGGGAAATCTCAGATGACAACGACGTCACGGGTGAATGCCTGATACGAGAAGCGACGGGCGGGGATCGCATCCTGATGCGTTCGCTGGGAGCCACCGACAAGACTTCGTTGCAACGCAATCGCGGCGCATCGGCTCGGCGGGCCGCGCGACTCGTACCGCGCTGTCTGCGCATCGCTTATCTGCAGGGCGCCCAGGGACTCACCGCCGTCGAAGCGGAACACAGCGACTCGGGGAAACCGCGAAAGCGCGGCCGACCGGGTTTGTTTTCGACCGTGCTGTTCCTGGGCCGACTCGCGACGCGACTGCTGAACAACCGGCTTTCGAACCGCCTCCGCCGAAACCAGTGGAAGATCGGCTGGCGGCGCTTTCAAGAGAACACCCTGGCGCCCATTCAGGTGGACTCATTCCGGTTCCTCGAACCACCGCCCGGGCACTTTCACGCGGATCCGTTCGGAATCCGCGTGGACGGACGCAGCTTCGTGTTCTTCGAAGACCTGGACTTCACCCGGGGACGTGCGGGAATCTCGTGCATCGACATTGACGCCCAGGGACAACCCGGCGAGATCCACCCCGTGCTCGAGCGCGACTACCACCTGTCTTATCCCTTCGTGTTCCAGCACGCCGGCGAGATCTACATGATGCCGGAGACCGAGGAGAATCGAACGCTCGAGTTGTATCGCGCGATCGAATTTCCCACTCGTTGGGAACTCGCGACCACACTACTCGAGAACGTTCAAGCAGCCGACGCGACGCTGCACGTGGAAGAGGGTCGGACCTGGCTGTTCGTCAGCCTGGGCTCGGGTGTCGACACGCTCGCCAACGAGTTGCACCTGTACTTCGCCGATTCGCCTCTCGGTCCATTCACGCCGCATCCGCGCAACCCGGTGGTGAGCGACGTGACGCGTGCGCGACCCGCGGGAACGCTCTTTCGACGCAATGGCCTGCTGATCCGACCCGGTCAAGATTGCGCCCACTTGTACGGCTGGGGAATTTCACTCAATCGCGTGGACGTGCTCAGCGAGACCGACTATCGCGAAACACCGCTCGAGCACATCGATCCCAGCTGGTACCCCGAGGGCAACGGCACGCACACGCTCAGCCGTTTTGGCAGTCTGGAACTGATCGACGTGCGCACGCGCGTGCGCCGCTGATGGCTCAGGCTCGCCAGACTTCGTGGTTCGGACTCGTGTCCGGTTGACCCCAATTGTTCCAGGTGGTGTGCAGCACGCGCTCGATCAGGAACTCCACGCAAAGATCGTCGCCGTGGATCTCGTGCAGCGCCGCCTCGATGGCCGCATCGCGGATCCCGGCAGCTTCGATCACGCTCGCAGTCCCGGTGCAGTAGAACTCTTCGTCCTGTCCCTCGGGTGGTGGGGGGAAGCAGTGCAGTGCATAGCGACCGTCGCGCCGCAGATCCGCGCTCTTGGGCGAGGTGGGTCGACAGAAGAAATACAGACCTCCCTGCGCCAGGACCGGACAGATCGGATGCATGCGCGGGCCGCCGTCCTTGCGCACGGTCGCCAGAAAGGCGAGACCCGGGCCGAACTGGAAGATCCGCTTCTGGCCGATCTCGGCCAGGTCCGGTCGCCGCTGCGCGAACTCCTGCCAACGGATCATCCTGGGTCCCCTTTCGCCGTTGAGGGAGCATTGTAGGGGAATGCGCTGAAGGGAGCTTCGCTGGGTCCCGGAGGCCAGGGAACCTACGGGGTTGGCCGCGACCGCAGGACTCTGTACGATGAAGTCGGCTCGCCCCCGAGCCCCGCGCGGCGACGCCGCGCCCCCACGTGCTGGTGTATGCACCGGGGTGTACGGACGGGTTGTACGAACGGGGCCGCGAAGCCGATGTCTTTTTCGAGGAGGACGGATTCCGATGGCTGATGCGCAACGCGATCGAGTCGTCGCCATCGTCGGTGCAACCGGCGCGGTCGGCGAGGTATTACTTCGCGTGCTCGAGCAGCGCAGCTTCCCGGTAGGGGAACTGCGACCGCTGGCGAGCGAGCGATCCGCTGGTACGACAGTTCCGTTCACGGGACGGGACATCGAGGTGAAGGTCGCCGAACCCAAGGCCTTCGATGGCGCCGACCTCGTCTTCTTTGCGGCCACGGGAACGCTCTCGAAGGACCTGGCTCCGGAGGTTGCGGCCCGGGGTGGCATCGCCATCGACAAGTCGAGCACCTGGCGCATGTCGGACGAGGTTCCGCTGGTGGTACCGGAGGTCAATGGCGCGGCGGTCGAGAAGCACCAGGGCATCATCTCGTGTCCCAATTGCACGACCATTCCGCTGGTCATGGTGCTCGAACCCCTGCGTCGCGCGGTCGGTCTGAAGAGCGCGGTCGTCACCACCATGCAGGCGGTGAGCGGTGCGGGACTGCCCGGGATCGAAGAGCTCGAAAGTCAGCAGAACGCATTTCACGAGGGCAGTGCTCAGCCCGCACCCGAGAAATTCGCAGCGCGAATCGCGAACAACGTTGTGCCGCTGTGCGAGAACTTCCGAGAGGACGGTTACTCGACCGAAGAAGTAAAGCTGCTGTTCGAGACCCGGAAGATCATGGCAATGCCCAGGCTCGACGTGACGATGACCTGCGTGCGCGTTCCCGTTCCGGTGGGGCACTCGGCCTCGGTGCTGATCGAAACCGAGCGAGCCCTGTCCCCCGATCAGGCGCGCGAAGCACTGGCGGCCTTTCCCGGCGTTCAGGTGGTCGACGACCCGTCGACCAATACCTTCCCCACGCCGGCCGACGTCGAAGGCAAAGACGAAATTCTGGTCGGGCGGATCCGCCGCGATCTGGGCAGCGATCGCCTCTGGCTCTGGGAGGTTGGCGACAATCTGCGCAAGGGTGCTGCGACCAACGCAGTCCAGATTGCCGAAGAACTGATCGCGCGCGGCCTGAAGTAGGAACGCAGCCGTGGGCGAGCCGCTCTGGAGTCCGTCCGCAGAACGTGTGGAGAGTTCCCAACTGACGGCGTTCCGCCGTCTGATGGAAGCGGAAACCGGGCTCGAATTGCGGGACTACGCGGCTTTGCAGGGCTGGTCCGTGCGCGATACCCCGGCCTTCTGGGAAGCCCTCTGGCGTTTTGGCGAGGTGATCGGGGAACGCGGTTCAGGACCGACTCTGGTCGATGCCGAGCGCATGCCCGGGGCGCGCTTCTTCCCCGACGCACACCTCTCGTTCGCCGAGAATCTCTTGCGGCGAAGCGACGATGCACAGGCGCTCGTATTCCAGGGAGAACACGGCGCGCGCAGCAGTCTCAGCTACGCCGATCTGCGCACATCGGTTGCCGCCCTGGCCGCTTCCTTGCGCGAGCTCGGCGTAGTCCGCGGGGATCGCATCGGCGCCTATCTGCCGAACATCCCCGAGAGCCTGATCGCAATGCTGGCGGCCACCAGCCTGGGCGCGATCTGGTCGTCGTGCTCCCCGGACTTCGGAGTGCGCGGCGTGATCGATCGTTTCGGACAGATCGAGCCGAAGATCCTGTTCGCGGTCGACGGCTATTTTTACAACGGGCGCAAACACGACCTGGGCGAACGGGTCGTCGAGATCGCAGACGCATTGCCCAGCCTGGAATCGATCGTACGGGTCTCGTTCGCGGATACTCCAGAAAAGAGCCGCGCGGGTCTGGGAAGACCTGGACGGGGCGCACACGATTTTTCCGAACTGAGTTCTCGAAGCGATGCACCGCTCGACTTCGAGCGCGTCCCCTTCCACCACCCGCTCTACATCCTCTATTCATCGGGAACAACCGGTCAGCCGAAGTGCATCGTTCACGGGACCGGCGGAACGCTTCTCCAGCACATCAAGGAACACCGATTGCAATGCGATCTGGGCCGCGACGATCGCCTGTTCTACTTCACGACCTGCGGCTGGATGATGTGGAACTGGCTGGTTGGCGCTCTCGCGTCGGAGAGTTCGCTGGTCTTGTACGACGGTTCACCCTTCCATCCGGGACCCGAGGTACTCTGGGATCTAGCCGATCGCGAACGCGTCGATGTATTCGGCACCTCGGCGAAGTACATCGACGCCGTCGCAAAATCCGGTTTGAAGCCGATCGAGTCGCACGATCTGAGCAGTGTGCGAGCGATCCTATCGACGGGATCCCCACTGGCCCCGGAAAGTTTCGACTTCGTGTATCGCTCGATCAAAAACGACGTATGGCTCTCATCGATCTCTGGCGGCACCGACATCGCCGGTTGCTTCGTCGCCGGGGACCCGACGGGACCGGTGTGGCGCGGCGAGGTCCAGGCCCTCGCACTGGGCATGGACATCGCTGTATTCGACGACGAGGGCAACTCGCTGACGCAGGAGAAGGGCGAACTGGTGTGCAAGAAGCCCTTCCCGTCGATGCCGGTCGGCTTCTGGAATGACCCGGGGGACGAACGCTACCGTGCGTCGTATTTCCAACGCTATCCCGATGTGTGGTGTCACGGCGACTGGGTCGAGATCACCGAGCACGGTGGCATGATCATCTACGGCCGTTCCGACGCTGTACTCAATCCCGGTGGCGTGCGCATCGGCACCGCCGAAATCTACCGCCCCGTCGAACAACTCGATCAGGTGATCGAGGGCCTCGTGATCGGTCAGTCCTGGCAGAGCGACGTGCGCGTAGTGCTCTTTGTCAAGCTGCGCGAAGGCCTGGAACTCGACGACGATCTGCGCGACGAGATCCGAGCCGCCGTTCGCGCACACGCGACACCGCGTCACGTGCCCGCAGTCATCGCGCAGGTCAGCGACATCCCTCGCACCAAGAGCGGCAAGATCGTTGAACTAGCCGTTCGCGACGTCGTACACGGCCGCCCGGTCAAGAACATCGACGCGCTGGCGAATCCGGAGACTCTTCTGGAGTTCGAGAACCGATCGGAGTTGCGCTGAACGGGCGTTGCGGGTAGCTGAGCCGGTCGAAAGCAACCCCCACCGGTCGTGCTCCGCGTGCTTCGTTTGGACCTTGTAGCGCTCTTTGGTGGCTCCGAAACGCCCGGTGGGGGTTGCTTTCGACCTCCCCGCTGCACTCTGCCCTTATCCATTGGGCGGGTGGATTTTGTGCTTCCGTGAGCCGATCTCGCGATACACTGGAACGCTATGGTTGATTCGGCGACTCGACGCAGTCTGTCTCACGTCTGCACGGTGATCCTCATGCTCGCCGCACCCCTCCTTCTGGCAACCCCGAGCAAAGCCACACCAATCACAACACCTACGGACCTCCTATCCGGAGCCCAATACCGACTGGCCTTCCTGACAACCGGCACTCGGAATGCAGCTTCAACAGACATAGCCGACTACACCGACCTCTGGGACGGCACTCTTGACGCTCCTCTGGAAGTCGATCAGAACGGTGCCCATGCGTTTGTCTTCGTTTATCCAGGTACGGGTTTCCCTGGCATTGCCACATACCACTTGGGCGGAGCGACTGTATCGGTGGGAGAGTCCTTCGTAACCAATCCTCTCTGGGCAGAAGGACGCTTTGATACCCAACCATCCGCCACTGATAGGCCTTCTATGCTTTGTCGGCCGTCCTGACAGTCCCAGTTCCAGAAGCGGGACCGCTTGCAATGCTCACACTCGCCTGCACTGTACTCCTGTTAGTTCGTCGAATTCGAACGTCATAGCCCGGACACACAGAAATCGACGGTAGGCCGGAGCGCGGCGTGAAGGTCGGACGCAACCCCCCGCCGGGCGTTTCGGAGCCACCAAAGAGCGCTGCAACACCTGACCGAAGCACGCGGAGCACGACCGGCGGGGGGTTGCGTCCGACCGACTCAGCTGCCTCAGCCCTAAGCCGGAATCTCCCCCACATACTCCGCCCGAGGCCGAATAATCCGCCCCACCTCCCGCTGTTCATCAATATGCGCAAGCCAACCCGCAACTCGCGCCACAGCAAAGCTAGGCGTGAACATCTGCGCGGGCAGACCGAGCGCGTCCAATAGAACTGCGGTGTAGAACTCGATGTTCGCTTCGAGCTTGCGCCCGGGATGGCGTTGCTTGAGAGATTCCGCCGCCACTCCTTCGACCGCACGTGCGAGTTCGAGTCGGTCGTTGGACAGCCCGGCCCGGCGAAGCGCTTCGACGGCAGTTTCGAGCACAGCCGCGCGCGGATCGCGCACACGATAGACGCGATGCCCGAGACCCATGATGCGCCGGCCCGAAGCCAGTTCGTTCTCGATCCAGTCTGCGGCGTTCTCGGGTCGGCCGATGGCTTCGAGCATCTCCAGGACCGGCCCCGGAGCTCCGCCGTGCAAGGGCCCCTTGAGGGCGCCGATTGCGGCGACCACGGCAGACACCGCGTCGGAGTCCGTCGAAGTGACGACGCGCGCGGTGAACGTCGAAGCGTTCATACCGTGATCGGCCACTGTCACCAGATAGGCATCGAGCGCGGCTCTGCGGGCTTCGTCCGGGGACTCGCCACTGACCATGCGCAGATAATCTTCCGCGTGACCGAGTTCCGGGTTCGGTGCCACCAGCGGCAAGCCCTGCTGCGTGCGCCACCAACCCGCCGCGTATACCGCGACGGCCGCCACCAGGCGAGTTCTCTGGCGTTCCGGATCAGCGCCGTCGGCCACGTGCCCGACGGACGCGCGCAGAGCGTCCATCGCGACCGGTGCCGAGAGCGCATCGCCCAGGGCTTCGCAGCTCTGGAATGCCTCGACTCGTCTGGCGCCGAGTTCTCGCGACATCTCTGCCCACTCATCGGCGCTCGGAAGCGACCCGGTCCAGAGCAGAACACATAGATCCTCAAAACTGGCTCGCTTTGCCAGAGACTCGATGTCGAAGCCGCGCACGATCAGGCGCCCGCGTTCTCCATCGATGTGGCTGAGTCTGGTTTCCGCCACGACTACCCCGTCCAGACCATTGCTCATCATGCTTTTCTCCCTTTGCTTTCTGGACAGCGTGCCCGAATCGGACACAAAAATCAATATTGATCAATAAAATCAATATATCCGTCCTCCAGGGCGAAGGAAGCGCAGTTGCATCCTGCGCAAACCTGGATCAATGTTGATCCGTGGACGAACACGAGACTCTGGACTCGAAACAGGCTGCGGCCCTATTGGGGGTGAAGGTCGAAACCCTCTACGCCTACACCAGTCGCGGGCTCCTGCGCAGCTTGCCGGCCGACGGACGGCGCGAGCGGCGCTATCTGCGCTCGGAACTGAACCGCCTGCGCGTGCAGCGCGGCACGCGCAGGCGGGTGAGTTCCGCCGGGGGCTTTTCGGCGGAGCAGCCGCTGCTCGATACCTCGATCACCGGACTCTCGGACGCGGGTCCTCTGTACCGGGGCCGACCCGCGCTGGAACTCGCGCAGAGCGGGGTCGAGTTCGAGGCGGTCGCGGAGTTGCTCTGGACCGGTGACCTGCCCCCGACCGGGGCGCGCTGGCGCGCGGACGGCCCTTCGGTTTCCTGGCGGCGCCTGGCAGAACTTCTACCGGGCGGGACTCCGCCGCTGATCTGCATGGCTCTCAGCCTGCCGGCGCTGGCGGCAGCAGATCCGGAGCGCTTCGACACGAGTCCGGAAGCGACGCTGCGACGGGCTAGCCAGGTGATTCCGCGGCTCGCGGCCTCTCTGGCGTTATCGCGAGATCCGCGGGTCGCCGAAGAGGCGCTCTCCGCAGGCAATGTCAGTGGAATTCTCGCCACCGCCATCGGTGTCACGCCCGAACCCGCAGCGATTCGACTGCTGGAGCAGACGCTCATCCTCATGGCGGATCACGAGTTGAACGCATCCGCGTTCGCCGCACGCGTCGCAGCGTCGACGGGTGCAGACCTGTACGGCTGTCTTTCGGCGGCGGTGGGAACGGCCAGCGGGCCGTTGCACAGCGGGGCGAGCGAGCAGGTCGAAGCGCTGATGATCGAAGCCGGTACGCCCGAGAATGCCGAAACTACGGTGCGCGCACGCATGCGCCGCGGTGAATCCATTCCCGGCTTTGGGCATCTGATCTACCAGCGCGGCGATCCGCGCAGCGGCCCGCTCCTGGAGGGCGCCCGCCGCCTGGCACCCGATTCGGTTGGAGTGCGGACGCTGGTGGCGATCGTCGCGGCCATGGAGGCGGCGGAGCGCCCGGCCCCCAACGCCGATGTGGGGATCGCGGCGGTCGCAGCTGCGCTCGGCCTGGCGCCCGGGATGGGACCGACTCTTTTCGCGGTGGCGCGCTGCGCCGGCTGGGTGGCGCATGTCCTGGAGCAGTACGAAGCCGGATTCTTGATACGACCCAGGGCGCGCTATCGGGGTCCGGAATAGCGGGCGCCAGTCCGGCCAAGCGCCGCGATATACTCTCCGGACTTGATTTTCGGCGTCTGAACGAGGCTCGGAGTGGTTCCCTCGGCGATACCGAAGGAAGAGTGCTCACGGCGCCGAAAGGAGATCTGTCATGAACCGCATCCTCGACATCGCGACATCCACCGCGGCCACCGTGTCGCGCCTGGCTGCAGGTGTCTCGATCTCCAGTCTGGGAGCGCGTCCAGAGCAAGCTTTGACCCTCTACGAATTCGAAGGCTGTCCGTTCTGTCGAAAGGTGCGAGAAGCACTCTCGATGCTCGATCTGGAGGCCGACATCCTGCCCTGCCCCAAAAACGGACCGCGCTATCGAACCGAACTCGTCAAACGCGCGGGCAAAGCACAATTCCCCTATCTGGTCGATCCCAACACCGGCGTCGAGATGTACGAATCGAATGAAATCGTGCGCTACCTGTTCGAGAAATACGGCGACGGCCGTGTGCCGTTGAGCCTGAACGCCGGGCCACTCACCGATCTGGGGTCGATGATCGCGGCGGCTCTGCGTCCCGGTCTCGGTAGTTTCTACCGGGAAGCCACTCCGCCGGCCCTGCCACTCGAACTGTACAGTTTTGAAGGGTCGCCATTTTGCCGGATCGTCCGCGAAGAACTCACGAGTCTGGAAATCCCCTATCGACTGCACAACGTGGCCAAGGGCAGCCCCAGTCGCGAGGCATTCGAGAAACGATCCGGAAAGCTGATGGTTCCGTATCTGGTCGACCCCAACACAGGCATCGAGATGTTCGAGTCGGCCGATATCGTCCGCCATCTGCGGAAGAACTACGCGCGCTGAGAGGATCGAATTGGCCACAGTAGATCAGATGGACGGCGCAGTTCCGGAGGTAGAGGAGCCCTCGGGCAGACCGATTCTTACCTTGTTGTGGATCGCGCTTTTCGTCGCCGCATTCGCACCTACGGCCATGTGGCTCTGGAGCCGCTGGACGATCAGCATCTGGTACAGCGGCCACGGCATATTCATGCCGTTTATCCTGGCGTACCTGCTCTGGGAGCGTTTGCACGAAGATCCCGTGTCCGGGTCGCATTCTTCGGCCTGGGGCTTTGTGTTTCTGTTCACAGGCCTGGCGATGCTGGCCCTCGACGCGGCCATCCAGACGGACCTGCTGGCCGCTGCGGGACTGGTCGTCTGCCTGCCCGGCCTTTCGCTACTCGTTCTGGGTGGAGATCGCACTCGCGGACTGGTGTTCGCTCTGGTGATCGCGGCCTTCATGCTGCCGATCCCCGCCGGCTTTGTAACGAAGATCCACCTGTTTCTGCGCGAGATCACAGCATTTGGGACCTCTTATGTGGTCCCACTGCTCGATATTCCCTTGTCCAAGAACGGCACCGTCCTCAATGTTCCCGGACACTCGGTCTCCGTCGCAGATGCGTGTAGCGGTTTTTCGACCATGTATGCGGCCGTCACCACGGGATTGATCCTGTCGCACCTCAACCCGTCCAAGAGCCGCGGCCTTATGCTGATCGCCACCTCGGTCGTGCTCGCAATCATCTGCAACATCATCCGCGTCAGCTTTCTGGTGCTGGTAGTCTATTACGGTCATGCGGACCTGCTCGAAACGTCGCTACACGAGGGCTCGGGCATTGTGTCCTTCGCAGTCGTCATCGCGATCTTGTTCTGGATGTCTGGTCGCGAGACTTTCCGTGGCCCCGAACCAGAGCGAAGCGAATGAACAGCATCTCGGCACGCTACGCGCCACATATCGCCGTCATGCTGGCCGTGGTCTTGATTCCCGTCGTGATCCACGACTACGTGGGCTGGCGCCGCGATGATTGCGCCAATCCCGGCGTTCTGATTCCCGATAGCTATGCCGAACGACAACCAGAAAAGCGCCAGAGCTTCATGAAATCCGCATTCGCCGCGGACCAGTGGCGGGAGGGGCGAGTACACGGGGATCGCGGAGAAACTCCTCTTTCCTACTCGATCATCCGCTCCTGGAACGCCAAGCGAGTCTACTACCGGCCGGCGCATCGAATCGCCCCCGCGCGCAAGCCCAGCGGAGAGCACCTGAAGTGGGTCGAGCACAAGGGCGAACGGATTCCCATCCACGTCGGGGACTTCGGGAAGCGCACCCTCGGCGGCGTGCGTTCTCTGTCCGTCTATGCCCTTCTCTATGATTCGCAACCCGTCGCCAATCCGTACTGGACTCAACTATTGGCTGCGCCGTCGATGCTGATTCGCGGAAGCCAGCCGATGACGCTGTTGATTGTGTCCGGCCACGTTCCGACTGCGGAATACGACCGCAGTGAAGAACGGGGAATCCACTGGATCTTGAACTCGCTCGACACGTACTGGGCGGTCTGCTCGCCATGACTCGATCGGCAGCCCGCGACTCGGCCATGCCGGGTACGGGCTGGACTCCCGCCTGGTGGGCCCTGCTGCTAGGTTGCGCCGTTGCTCTGACCGCGATCGATGCCGTCCTCTTGCAGTTCAACCATCACTATTTTTCAGGCGGGTTCAACGCGCTCACCTTTCTTTCCAGCACCGGACTGGTCGCTTCGTTTCTCGGCGCTTCGATCGCAGTGGACGCGGTCATCATCCTGGGAGCCTGGTTGATCAGCTGGCCGCTGCTTGGCCGAATTCCGCTGACCGCGCTTCAGAAGTGGCTGCTGGCGGGGATGCTCGGCGTAGCGGGACCGGGCATATACACATTCCTCAGATATCAGCTGCAACGCTATCTCGGCGACCTGATCGACCTCGACCTGATCCTGACACTCGCGGGCGGCTTCGGTGTCGAGATGTTCGCGCAGGCCAGTGATCAGCTCCTGGGTGTTGCAGTGATCTTCGGAGCCGTGCTAGTCGCCGCGATTGGCTTGCTCTGGGCGATCCGACGTATCTGGAAAGGGGGGCCCGAGACCGAACGTCTGCTCCAGATGCCGCGCTGGAGCGCGATCACTCCAGTGTTCGGAGCGGCATTCGGGCTCAGCGCCGTACTCCTTCCGGGTTTCTGCTTGAGCGAAAGCGCTGTCTGCCTCGGATTGGGAATCAAACCCAGTGGAAGCCTGATCAAGATCGCCGTACAGCAGCTGACCGACGTCGATCGCGACGGCGCGGGCCTGCTCTCGACGCCCCCGGATCCGGACCCCTTCGACTCGGGCATTCACGGCTACGCACTCGAAATCCCCGGCAATGCCATCGATGAAAATGGACTCGCCGGTGATCTTCCAATCGACATGCGCGCGCCAGAGTCGGCACTCGAAATCGCGCCTCTCTGGAAGAAGCGCCCCCACGTTCTGTTGATATTCGGCGAGAGCCTGCGGGGCGACGTGCTGGAACGCAGCTTCCTGGGTCGAGAGATCACGCCATTCATCAGCCGCCTCGGCCGAGAGGGAGCGAGTTCCCGATTCGGCTTTACCAATGTTCCCTACACATCGAAGTCACGTGCACAGCTCTTCGGTGGTCGGCTCGACCCCTACGACGGCCAGACATCTCTCGTGGATGATTTCAAACGCAACGGGTACACGGTCGCCTATTTCTCCGGTCAGGACGACTCCTTCGGGGGGCGCGATCAGCAACTGGGCCAGGCGAAACCCGATGTTTTCTACGACGCGCGCCAGGATCCCGAAAACCGCGCCTCGCGCTTCACGAGCCCCGGCAGTCTGTCGGTTTCATGGAAACTTCTGAATCGAAGAATCGCGGTGTTTCTGGGCGAACGCCCCGAGAACTCACCTCTGTTCATGTACGTGAATTACCACGACACTCACTTCCCCTATCATCACGCCGAACTGGATCGAATCTTCGACATCGATCCGCTGGCTCGAGGCAGGATCGGCCCCGAAACCCGCGATGAATTGTGGGCGACCTACGCCAATGCCTCGGCCAACGTGGATCGCGCCGTCGAACAACTGGTCGAGGCGTTTCGCGCTTCGATCCACAATGAACCCCACGTGATCCTGTTGACTGCGGATCACGGTGAGTCGCTTTTCGACTTTGGGCACCTCGGACACGGCCAGGCGCTGAACATCGAACAGACGCGCGTGCCGATGGTTCTCTGGGGCATCGGTGGTGATATCCCGGAACCGATTGGCGTCGCGGATCTTCGCGGTTTGATCCAGCGCAATCTCGACCTGGGACGAGAGGGCGATCGGATTCCCCAGCCGCACCTGATCTCCGACTCGGGGCGGCGGATCTTCCAGTACATGTCGAAGCTGGCCCGACCGCGACTCGTGGCGCTGAGAGGTGTCGACGGGACGATCCACTACGCGTTCCGGCGCGCCAGCCTGGAAAGCGAGAGCGCGTCCGGGAAACTCACGCCCCTCGACCCCGATGAATATCGCGCTGAGTTCGCCGAACTCCTGCGAACCTGGGAAGTGTTGAACCTGCGCGAACACGCATTTGGCGGCGACCCTGCGGGACCGGGTTGATCGCGCGTCAGCCCGCGTAGCCGATAGCGCTCAACGCTTCGCGAATCTCCTCGAGAACCTCGGGATCCTCGATCGTCGCCGGTACGCTGTACGCTTCCGAGTCCGCAATCTTGCGCATGGTCCCCCGCAGCACTTTTCCCGAACGCGTCTTGGGCAGGCGCGCAATCACGGACGCCTGCCTGAAAGCTGCAACGGGTCCGATTCGTTCGCGAACGAGTTGCACCAACTCACTCTCGATCTGCTCGTGCGAACGCTCGACACCGGCCTTGAGCACCACGAGTCCGAGCGGAACCTGACCCTTGAGCGGGTCATGCACTCCGATCACGGCGCACTCGGCCACGTCGCTGTGAGAGGCAAGTACCTCTTCCATACCCCCGGTCGACAGGCGGTGACCTGCGACGTTGATGATGTCGTCCGTGCGACTCATGATCCACAGGTAGTCATCTTCATCGACGAAACCCGCATCAGCCGTCTCGTACCAGCCCGGGAAGCGGGAAAGATAGGTCTCGATATAGCCCTGGTCGTTATTCCACAGAGTGGGAAGGGTTCCCGGAGGCAGCGGCAATTCGATACAGATGGCACCGGTCTCTCCCGCAGCGACCGGCTGGCCCGACTCGTCGAGCGCGGATACGCGATAGCCTGGGACCGAGCGCGTTGGAGAACCATGCTTGACAGGCTGCGGGCTCAGCCCCATGCAGTTCGCTGCGATCGGCCAACCGGTTTCGGTCTGCCACCAGTGATCGATCACGGGCACGCCGAGCGCCTTCTCGGCCCATTGCACCGTGTCGGGATCGGCGCGCTCGCCCGCCAGGAACAGCGTGCGAAATGCGGAGAGATCGTAGTCGGGAATCAAGCGCGCATCCGGGTCTTCGCGCTTGATCGCCCTGAATGCGGTGGGCGCGGTGAACAGGATGCTCGCGGAATTCTCTGCCAGTACCCGCCAGAAGGCACCCGCATCGGGCGTACCCACCGGTTTACCTTCGTACAGGATCGTGGTGCAACCGTACAGAAGCGGTGCATAGACGATGTACGAGTGACCGACGACCCAACCGACGTCGGACGCAGCCCAGTAGACTTCACCGGGTTCCGCGCCGTAGACGTTTCGCATGCTCCAGAACAGCGACACCATATGACCGCCGTTGTCTCGCACCACACCCTTGGGCACCCCCGTGGTACCGGAGGTGTACAGGATGTAGAGGGGATCGGTCGCATCCACGGGCACGCAATCCACCAGTTGCGCAGTGAGCAGAACACCCCAGTCCATATCTCGCGCCGCGTCCAGATTTGCGGGCGAAGCCTCGCGCTGAACCCAGACGGTATTGGTCGGCGTATGGGTCGCGAGCTCGATTGCGCCCTTCAGGAGCGGCTGGTACTCGACGACCCGCGTCGGTTCGATGCCGCAGGACGCGGCCAGCACCAGCTTCGGCCTGGCATCGTCGATGCGTGTAGCCAATTCCTTGGCTGCGAATCCCCCAAACACCACCGAGTGTACGGCTCCGATCCGCGCGCAAGCCAACATCGCGATTACAGCTTCCGGAATGTTCGGCATATAGATGAGTACGCGATCTCCTCTTTCCACGCCCAGTTTGCGCAGACCACCCGCGCAGCGTGAGACGAGATCGAGTAGCTCGCCATAGCTGAACGATTTCTTGAGACCGGTGACGGGGCTATCCCAGATCAACGCGGGCTGGGCACTACGACCCGCCTCGACGTGACGATCGAGCGCGTTGTGGCAGGTATTGCAGCGGGCACCTGGGAACCAGCGATAGAGGGGGGCATTGCGCGAATCCAGAACTTGATCCCAGGACGCGTACCAGTCGATGTCTTCGGCGGCCTCCGCCCAGAAACCTTGCGGATCCTCGAGCGAATGCGCGTAGGCGCGAGCGTAGCGATCTTTCATTCCTGCCTCAGAGATAGTTGTCGCCGCATGGTCCGAACTCCTCGTCGAGCAACCAGCTGCGGTTTTGAAAGCGATGTCGGAAGCCAGCGCGCTCGTAGACACGGCGCGCCGCGGTATTGTCCTCGTCGCAGAACAGGCTCACCGCCGGCTTGCGCTTCAGCAACTGCTTGCAGATGGCTGCCATCCCGCGCATCGCGTGGCCTTGATTTCTCAAACTCGGAGGGGTCATCACGCCCCCGAGTTGAACCGTTGCCGCGTTTTCCGCACCGACATGGACCTGGAACGAGATTCGACCAGCATCGCGGATCACCCACCAGCGCCCGTCCAATACGTCCTTGCGGTGTCGGTCAAAGAAACCCGTCGGATCCATCGCGCGGCGATCGTCACCCAGGTCTTCAATATGCTGTTCGGCGCTATTCGAGACGACCTCATCGACGTCTCGCTCGCGCGCGCGTTCGATGCGCAGGCGAGCGGGCTTCGTCGGTAGAACCAACTCACCGCGCTCCAACACATAGACGGGCTCGCGACGTGTCCATACCAGATCGGGTGCATGAGGTTGATAGGAGAGCCAGAACGCGTCAGTCACCTCCTCGCGACCCACGATGTGTCGAGGTCGATACCCGGATTCCGCAACTGCGGGTCCAAGCAATCCGCAGGCTTCCGGCGTGCGAGCCGCCACGGTCGTTCCGCCGAGCGGTCCGATCATCAAGAACGCCTCGAGGCTGTCAGCAGAAAACTCGCCGAAGAAACCAGGAAAACGACCGAGTAGACCGGACGACACCACGTGGTCCAGGAATACGTTCTGCAGTGGTCGCTCGCGCAACAAGCGTAGCGCTTCAGCAGTATCGGCTGCGATCAGAGGACGGACCATTCGGCACAGAGTACCCGAGCCAAGCATCGATAGGGTGGCGGAGCGCAAGAGCCCGGGATCTGAGACAATTCACTGAGCTTCGGGCAACTGGCGCCGACGCTGGAGGACCCGACGATCGAGCAGAGCGAATCCAGACTCAACGGCGCTACTACTGCAGCGGATAACGACACGCTTGGGCGCGGCGGCGTGGAGGACCGACTCGGTATCCGCGCAGTCATCGGCATCCTCATACGATGCGTTCCCTTGCTTCGAGGCATGCAATATCACCTCGGACTCTTCTTTGCCGGTTGTGTCGCAGTTGCGCTCCTGTTCGGGTTGTTCACGATGGCCTTCGCACCGGTGCTCTGGGATGGCGTCTTGCAGGGGAAGCCGGTTTCCGAACTCGGAGCGGCGGCATTCGGCCTCGACCCGACGAAGGTCGTAACCGTCGAGAAGATCGCTCCGGAGGTTCGCGTCCAGATCGCCAGAAGCCTGACTTCATGGCCGTCACTCCTGCTGGTCCTGCCGCTGCTCGCCTTCGCGGCCCTGCTCTACTACTACTACGTATGGATCCTTCAGAAAGTGAACCAAGGACTCCGACTCGACCTCGTCGACCGGCTCCAGGCGCTTTCCCTGCGCTTTCATCAGGACAACAGGATCGGCGACGCGATCTATCGCACGTATCAGGACAGCGCGATGGTCACGCAGTTGCTCAATGTCCTGTTCCTTCGGCCGATCGGAGCGCTCCTGCAGTTTACGGGCATGATGTTGCTTGTCGCAGTCTTCACTCCCGGACTCGCACTCCTTCTGCTCTTCGCCTGGCCGCTCGTACTGGTACTCGGCGCGGTTTTCTCCCGACGGCTGCGAAGTCGCTTCCGTCGTGCGCGCGAGGCCAATAGCGACCTCACCTCACGCATCCAGGAGAGCGTGGGTGGAATCAAGGTCCTCAAGGCCTACGGCCTCGAGGACTTCGAGCGCGAGCGCTTCGAAACCAGTTCGATGCACGCGTTCGCCGAGGCGTTTCGCGCGCGCAGCATGCTGGCCCTTTTTGGCGTTTCGGTCTTTTGGGTGCTAGGCGGTTTCCTGATCGTATCGACCTTCTGGTCGACTCTGTTCACGCGAAGTGGCGGATCCCTGTGGTTGTACGAGCAGGTAGTCGGTACGAGCATGGGCGACGTGCTGCTCGCGGCCGGATTCAGCATCTGGGCGCTGGGCTGGTACAACCTTTTCAAACTCGTCTTCAGCCGCGGCACGGGCAGCATCAACGGACTGTACAAGGTATGGGGACGCGCACAGGACATCGTGATCGGCCTGGACCGGGTATTCGAGATCCTGGAACTGGAACCGGAGGTTTCCGATCTTGCGGACGCGATACCGCTGCCCCCATTGCAGACTTCCATCGTCTTCCGCAATCTGGGTTTTGCCTACCAACCAGATCGCCCGGTTCTGCGGGATGTGAGCTTTGAAGCTCCGATCGGAACGATCACCGCACTCGTGGGCCCGACGGGTTCGGGAAAGAGCACACTCATGGCTCTGCTCCTGCGCTTGTTCGACCCCGATCGGGGATCCATCGAGATCGACGGCTGCGACTTGCGGCGCTTTCTCGTGCGTTCGCTTCGCCAGAAGATCTCGATCGCCCTACAAGAGAATGTGCTCTTCGGCACGACGATCCGCGAGAACATCCGCTACGCCGTACCAGACGCGAACGACGAACGTGTGCGCGAGGTCGCGCGCATCGCCTGTGTCGATGAGTTCGTCGAGGGCTTGCCCGAGGGTTACGACACGGTTCTCGGCGAGCGGGGTGCTCGACTCTCAACCGGACAGAGACAGCGCATCACGATCGCTCGCGCGCTCATGAAGGATGCGCCGATCCTGATCCTTGACGAGCCGACCTCGGCACTCGACGCCGAGACTGAACGCCGCCTGATCCTCAACCTTTCGGAATGGGGGCGCGATCGCAACGTCTTCCTGATCACACATCGACTCTCCACGATCCGCATGGCCGATCAGATCGCCTACCTCGACGGCGGCCAGATCGTCGAGGTAGGCTCTCACGAAGCCCTGATGGACCGACCCGATGCCGCGTACCGCCGTCTGGTCGAGTCAGAGCAGCGGAGTTCCGGAAGATGACGCCATGAGTGCGAGCCTTCCCGATCTCGGAGCGCGAGAAACCGGACTGGGAGAGGACCCGTTCGACTCCAATCGCGAGACATTCTCGGTTCTGGGTCGGGCAGTCCGCTATATGTCACCGTTCCGCGCGCGTTTCGCCGTGAAAATGCTGCTGACGCTGCTCACCTTCCTGCCGATGCTGGCACTCCCCTATCCTGTAAAGATCCTGCTCGATCACGTGATCGATGACATCCCGATTCGCGATGCACTCGGGTCGTATCCCGTGTTCATTCGCCCGCTGGTCGCGGCAATGGTCGATGCCTCACCCGATCAGATCCTGTTCTGGACACTCGCGGCTCAGGTCTTCCTCTTGCTGACGATCGGCATGCTGGGGTCCGACGGTGGGGAACGAGACCGTGCAGAAGGCTATGTAGCGAGTGGTCACGACCAGGCCACGGCAACCGAGAATGCAGCCAACGCAGGCTTCAGCTTTTCGGGTGGATTGCTCGGGCTGTTCGATTTCCGCTGGACGCTGCGCCTGACCCAGGACCTGAACCAGTACTACCGCACCAGCCTGTTCGAGCGCATCCAGAAACTGCCTCTGCCCGTATTCGAGGACGAGCAGATCGGCGATGCGATCTATCGCCTGATGTACGACACACCTGCGATCACGAGCGTGTGCTACCGCATCCTGCTCATTCCTACGCTCGTGCCGATCGCAATGGCACTCTGGGTCCTGACGATCTGGCACACCCTGCATCAACCGTGGCTGGCCCTGTACGGCCTGAGCTTTTTACCGCTGGTTCTGCTGATCACGTTTCCATTTGCCGCTCTGATGCGTCGCCAGGGTACGCGCAGCCGCCGCGCGGGTTCGACGACGACGAGCGCGCTCGAAGAAGGAATGGCCAACATCGTGGCCGTC
The DNA here is from genome assembly GCA_024226335.1 of bacterium. NCBI lineage: Bacteria > bacterium. The sequence goes on along the minus strand of JAAELY010000529.1, from coordinate 54,833 downwards.
CAGAGTCTAGGCGGGGAAGAGCGCGAGAGAAGTCGTTTCGATCGGGACAGCGAGGACTCCTTCCGCCAGCACCGCGGAGTGGTCGGGATCGCTCTGATCACGACCTTCGCGACATTGATTCCGGGACTGTGGCTACTGCGCGAAGTCTTCCTGCACACATCGGATCTGGTGATCTCAGGTGCAATCAGCATCGGCGATTTCACGGTACTATTGACCTACTTCGCGCAACTCGCAGTCTTTGCGGGCATGCTCGGTAGTTTCTGGTTCGCCCTGCAGTCTTCCGCACCGGGCCTCGCGCGGGTGTTCTTTCTGATGGATCTACCGCCGGAACAGGATCGCCCCGGCGCGCATACGCTGGACGCGATTCGCGAAGGCGTGCGCATGGAAGAAATCGATTTCACCTACAAGGACGGAACACACGCGCTGAGCAATATCTCCTTCGAAGCCCGAGTCGGGCAGATCACCGCCCTGGCCGGGCCAGCCGGTGCAGGCAAGACAACGCTGGCCTACCTGATTCCCCGCTTTCTCGAAGCGACGAGCGGCCGCGTATCCATCGACGGAACCGACATCGCGGACCTGACCCACGAGTGGCTGCGCTCCCAGGTAGCGTTCGTATTTCAAGAAAACTCGCTTTTCGACGGCACGATCGAGCAGAACATCCGACTCGGGAAGCCCACTGCAACTCCGCTCGAGGTAAGCCGCGCGGCACAGATCGCGGGAGCCGACGACTTCATCCGAGACCTGCCCGAGGGCTACGCGACGCAACTCGGAAGCGCGGGTGCGCGTCTTTCGGTCGGACAGAAACAACGGCTGGGAATCGCCCGCGCCCTGGTGCGTCAGGCTCCGATATTGATTCTCGACGAGCCCACCTCAGCCCTCGACCCTGAGACCGAGCAGCGACTGGTCGAGGCCCTTCGAGAAGCGACCCGCGACAGGATCGTGATCGTGATCGCCCACCGACTGTCGACGATCCGCGGCGCAGATCAGATCCTGTTCCTGCGCGAGGGGCGCATCATCGAGCGAGGCTCGCACGAAGAGCTGATCCAGATCCCGGAAGGAGCCTACCGCCGCTTCGCCGAACTTCAGGGCGGTGGCAGGGAGAGTGATTCCGGCGGCAGCTAACGGGATCCGTCTTCGAACACCACGCGCGGTCGCACCGCCTGTCCGCTGGCCAGCGCTTCAAAGGCGTCGTTGACCTTGTCGAGTGGGTAGTCGGGTCCCGCCATTTCTTCGAGTTTCAACTCGCCGCGGCTCGCGAGTTCGAAGAGCTTCGGGAAATCGCGCCCGGGATCGGCGGAACCGTGGATGGAACCGTGGAGTGACTTGTCGAGCAGAAGCGAGAGCATCGGCACACGAATCTCTTCGGTGTAGCTCGGCAATCCGACGACGACGGCGCGACCTCCAGGAACCAGGGAGTCAAAGGCCTGTCGTGCGGCCGTTCCGTTTCCAACGGCCTCGACGGCCAGATCGACGCCACCGCCACTCAGGGCGTGGATCGCCGCAATGGGATCCCCGTCTTCAGGTGAGAAGAGGTCGCTTGCTCCCAGTTCCTTCGCCAGAGCCAGGCGTTTTCGGTTCGGATCGACGGCGATGATCCGCCCCGCACCCGCGATGCGCGCACCCTGTATGGCCGAGAGTCCGACACCTCCGCAGCCAAACACGGCGATACTTTCGCCCCAGCGCAGCGCTCCGGTGATCACTGCGGCGCCGAAACCGGTCGTTACGCCGCAGCCCACGGGACAGACGGAGCGCAGAGGCAGGTCTTCCGGTACGGGGATCGCGGAGCGCTCGCCGACGACGACGAGTTCAGAAAGACCGGAAACGCTCATATAGCGGCCGAGCGACTTTCCGCCTAGCGAGAGCGAGCCGTCGTTGGCATCGGTGCGCATCGCGGCGCACAGATGCGTGCGACCCGCGCGACAGGCGCGACAGTTTCCGCAACGGGGAATCCAGGCGATCACCACAGGCTGGTCTTGTGAAACGTGCGAAACGCCGGGACCCAGGGATTCCACGATTCCCGAAGCCTCGTGGCCCAGAACCGCGGGAAAGCCAACTCCTTCCCCGGTGCGCCACACGTGGAGATCACTCGCACAGATACCGCAGGCGGAGATGCGCACGCGCACTTCGCCCGGACCGGGATCGCGCACTTCGACTTCTTCGATGCGCAGTGGTGCGCCGCGCTCGTGAGCGACGGCTGCGCGGGCTCGCACCGACCCGCTCACGACATCCCCTGCGGAAGCAGAGCGAGTCGCACGGGGTCGTTGTGGTGGTTGGCCAGATCCTCGAGCGCCTGAATCGTCTGGTCGAGGGGGTAGCGAGCCGTGATGGAACCGGAGAGGTCGAGTTTGCCCGTGGCCGTGAGTTGGACGACCTGCTTTAGTTCGTCTCGCGTGTAACCCATCGAGCCCAGGACGCCGATCTCCTTGCCCACGAAGGAAACCAGCGGGCCGAGTTCGGGCGATTCCATACCAACACCGCCGACGATCACGCGACCGCCCCGCGCCACCGACGCCATCGCGAGTTCGACAGATGCCTTCTTGCCCGCGTACTCGATCACCAGCTCGGGTCCTCCACCACCCGCGGCCTGGCGAATCGCCTTGCGCGCGTTTGGCGCCGTCACGTCCACGGTGAAATCGGCTCCCGCCTGCACAGCCCGGCGCAACGCACCCGCGCTGGCATCGGCCGCAACGACCGTCTTCGCACCCATCAAGCGCGCCAGCAATATCGCGTGATAGCCGACACCGCCGCAGCCGAGCACCACAACCCGTTCCCCGCCACTGATTCCCGCGCGCGTGGCGACGGCGTGATAGGCCGTCGCCACGGCATCTGCCAGGATGGCGCCGTGCTCGAATGCAATCTCACCCGGAAGCGGCAACGCGCACGCGGCCGGAACGGTGATCTTCTCGGCAAACGTCCCGTCGCGCGCCATGCCGAAGATTTGCGCTCCCGGACACAGACCCAGATGCCCCGCTTCGCAAGCCGGGCAAGTGCCGCAGGTCTCGCTGGGCAACAGCAGGACGCGATCACCTGGGCTGAAACCGCTGACGCCCTCCCCTACTACTTCTACGATCCCCGCCCCTTCGTGGCCCATGATCACGGGAAGGTTCGGCACCGGAAGCCGACCGTGGGCGGCGTGCAGATCGGTTCCGCATAACCCGGCGGCCTGGATGGCGACTCGCAACTGGTCGGGACCCACCTCTGGCTCCGGAACATCCTCGACCCGCACTTCGGGACCTTCGTAGAGACGTACAGCTTTCATCGTCTTCCCTCATCTTTGTCGAAATCACTCCGCTCCATGAACGCCTCGTTCCTGGTCCTTCCACCACGGATCGCGCAGAGCGCGACGCAAAATCTTGCCAACACCCGTCTTCGGAAGTTCCGCGAGCACGTCGATGGCCTTGGGCACCTTGAAGCGGGCCAAGTGCTCCTTGCAGAAGGCAATCAGTTGCTCGGCGTCCGTTTCGTGACCGGGGCGCAATGTGACAGCGGCGCGGATCGCTTCGCCCCACTTCGGATCGGGGATCGCGAAGACCGCGCACTCCGCCACGGCCGGGTGTTCGGCGAGGGTTCCTTCGATCTCCGCGGGATAGACATTGAAACCACCGGTGATGATCTTGTCTTCCTTGCGATCGGCCAGGAAGACGAAGTCTTGCGCGTCCATGCGACCCAGATCTCCGGTGCGTAACCAACCTCCGTCGAGTCGTTCGCGATCGAGATCGGGGCGCTTCCAGAAACCCGGTGTCGTCCAGGGCGCACACATACAGATTTCGCCTACCTCGCCGCGCGGCATCTCATTTCCGTCTTCGTCACAGATGCGGACCTGTGCAAAGCCCGACCGTTCGCGCCCCACCGAGGTGAGTCTCTCACCACCTGCGGCCAGAGCCGCTTCGTGCTCGTCGGGATCCATGAAGGTATTGAGTGCGTAGGCTTCGGTCTGACCGAAGCCCGTGTACAGAACCGGTCCCAGACGCTCGAACGAACGACGCACCAGAGCGGGTGCTGCGGGTGCGGCCGCGTAGACGACCGCGCGCAGACTCGAAAGATCCGCGTCCGCGGCGTCGGGATGGTCCAGGAGCATACGCAGAAGCGTCGGGATGATCAGAACCATGCTGACACGGTGCTGGGCGATGGTGGCAAGCATCTCCTTGGGATCCGGCCCGGGCAAGATCACGAGAGTCGCGCCGGCGACCCAGGAAGTATCCATTGCTCGTCCACCGAAGTGACTGAGCGCGAGTTGGCCGAGTAGACGGTCCTCGGGACCGACACCAAACGAGGTCACCCAGGCGCCCATCGCCGCCGCCACGCTCGCATAACTATGTGTGACTCCCTTGGGATGACCGGTGGTGCCCGAGGTGTAGAGGATCTGGGCCAGCGAATCGGGCGAGCGATCGACCGAGAAAGGCTCCGCAGACTCGCCTTCCGCGAGCGCCGCGAGATTCGTCACGCCTTCCTCGGCGACCAGTGCGAGAACCTTGGCGTTCTCTCCGGCCGCCTGCCTGGCGCGCACGATCGTCTCTGCTCCGAGGGCGATCACGAAGCGGGATTCGGCGTCACGCACCATGAAGGCGTGCTCGCCCGCGGTGAGCGCACCGAGTAGCGGCACCAGCACACCTCCGGCACGCGCGATCGCAATCACCGTCTCGACGTATTCGATCCGGTTCTCCTGAACCAGCGACACGCGCTCTCCAGGTTCGAGACCCAGCCCGACCAGCGCACGCGCCAGTCGGGTCGCCCGCTCATCGAGTTCGCGATAGTTGCGACGTCGCTCGGCTTCCACGAGGGCGATGCGATCGGGCCAGCGCCGCGCCGCCCGCGCGGGGTAGTGTGAATAGGGATGAATCATCGCTCGCCCCTCCGTTTGCGTTCTTCAGGCAGGGAACGCGCTTCCGGTCCAGCGTAGTGCGCACCCAATGCATCCGGAATGATCCGGAGCGGAACTCCCTCGCGAATCTCTTCGACGATGTGACTGAGTAGTGCCATGCCATAGCTGAGTGCGCCGAGGCCACCGATCGCCAGCGGGTCGAAACCGAGGTCGGCCAGAAGTGCGCCGAGTGCTCCCGCGAGATTGATCGGAATGCGACGGCCCTTCTTTCGTTCTAGTTCGGCTTCGATGGCGTCGAGCAAGTTTCCGTGTTCTCGCCAACCACCGCGCTCGCAGGCAATTCGACGCAGTGTTACCGCTCGAGGTTCCGCCTGCTTGTGCATCGGGTGCCCCAGACCCGGCACCGCACCGCGTCGCTCGAACCAGGTTTCGAGCACGCGTGACGCCGCTTCCCCTTCGGGAAGTTTCCACTCCAGCGCCTCGATCAGCATCTCCGCCGGTTCCTGGGGCGAACCCGTCACGGAACCGCTGGCAAGTATGCCGCTGGCCAGTGCGGGAACCGGAGAGTCGGGAAACGCGGAGGCCGTGTAGCGAGCGGCGCAGGCGGCCGAACTGATGAACTGCTGATCCATGCCGCTGCGCAATGCGAGGTCGAAGAGAGCAGTCTCGCGCTCGTCTGGAAGTTCTCCGCGCAATAGCAGGAACGCGGACTCGGTATACGAGAGGTGTTCGATCAGTTCTTCGATTGGATAGCCGCGCACGCGGATCTTTCCGCTCTCTGCGCGACTGATGCGCGTGGTCCAGTAGTCGCTCCAGTCTCCGGAGGAAACGTACTGACCAACGTGGCGACGCGGGGGGCTGGGCATGCGACTATCTCCCCTTGAACACGGGTTTGCGTTTCTCGAGGAATGCGCGCGGGCCCTCCTGCGCGTCTTCACTCTGGCGCACGGGTTCGGCCAGCAACTGCTCCAGGCGCAGGCCTTCCTCCAGCGAAGTCTCGAGGCCGCGCCAGACGGCAGCCTTGGCGGCCCGCACGGCCAGCGGACCGTTCGTCGCGATCGCATTCGCCGTGGCCAGCGCCTCTTCTTGCAGATTCTCGAGTGCAACCACACGCGAGACCAGACCCATGCGCTCTGCTTCGCCCGCATCGATGCGCCGACCCGTCAAGATCAGATCGAGTGCGCGTTCGGGGCCGACGAGTCGGGGAAGCCGCTGGGTACCGCCGGCACCGGGGATGATGCCACGGGTCACTTCTGGCAAACCGAAGCTCGCGTTCTCAGAGGCGATGCGCAGATCGCAGGCCAGCGCGATCTCGAGTCCGCCGGCCAGACAGTGCCCATTGACCGCAGCGATGATCGGTTTGTCGATCGCGAGGTTCTTCGTGATTCCACCGAGACCCGGGACCTGTTCGGAGCGGCGGAGGCGTTGCGTCGAAGTAAGTGTCTTGTAGAAATCGCCGACACCGCGGAGGTCTGCACCGGCACAGAAAGCCCGTTCGCCCGCGCCGGTCAGGATCGCAACCCGCAGGGCGTCGTCGTCGCGGAAGCGCATCCACGCGTCCACCAGCCCATCGCTCGTCTCGAAGTCCAGTGCGTTGTGCACTTTGGGTCGGTCGATCGTCAGAAGCGCAACGGCTCCCTCAATTTCAAAACGGATACTCATGAAGTTCCTCCGCCGTCGACCGCCCTTTCGAAGCGCGGCAGCTTGAAGTCTCCCACATCTTCGAAGCGAACCCGAACCGGCATATCGACACTGACTTCTTCCGGCTCGCAACCCACGATATTCGAGATGAGGCGCGGCCCCTCGTCGAGTTGCACGAGCGCGACCACATAGGGTTCTGGCATTCCCGGATGGTAGGTCCGGCGATAGATGGTAAAGCTGAACACGTGTCCCCGACCCGAGACCGGTCGAACGCCGAGTTGCATCGACCAGCACTGCGGACAGCAGGGGCCGGGTGGCAGAAAGAGATGTCCGCAGTCTTCGCAGGCCGAGACTTCCAGTGAACCCCGGCGACACGCCTCCCAGTAGGCCTTCGTCAGAGCGTCGGGCTGCGGCTGGGGAGGTCGAGGGTCGGACAAGAGTTCAGCTCCCGAGGACCAGGGTGGCGTGGGTATTCATGCCGAGACCGTGACCCGATACGAGCGCGGTCTCGGCGCCGGCCACCTGACGATCACCCGTTTCGCCGCGCAACTGACGTACGGCTTCGATCACGTGCAGCATGCCGCTGCCGTAGCCCTCCGCCAGAAGTCCGCCGCTGGGATTCACCGGCAGGCTGCCAGCCGGGCCGATGCGCCCGCCTTCGACGAAGGGTCCCGATTCCCCCTGCTTGCAGAAACCGTAGTCCTCCAACTGAAGCAGGACGACGATCGTGAAACAGTCGTACAGAAGTGCCACATCGATGTCTTTGGCGCCGAGCCCCGCGGCGCCAAGTGCCCGGGGACCACAACGCGCAGCGGGCAGTCGGTCGAAGTGTTCCGGCGTTGCATAGGTGGACAGACTGTGAGCCTGGGCGTGACCGAGGATGCGGACGGCGGGAGTGCGCAGATCTCTGGCTCGCTCCGCGGTCGTGACCAGCACTGCCGCAGCTCCGTCTGAAACCAGACAACAATCGAGCTTGCGCAGCGGTTCGACCAGTTGTCCCGAGGCCAGATAGTCGTCCATCGAGATCGGCTTGCGCTTCTGTGCGTGTGGCGTGCGCGCTCCGTGGGCTCTCGCTGCTACGGCGACTTCTCCGAGGTGCTCGAAGCGCGTACCGAAGCGGTGCATATGACGTCGAGTGGCCAATGCGTGCAGGCCGGCGGCGCCGAAAAAGCCGAAAGCCGATTCATCGCCACGCGCGTAGTCGAATGAACCCGGACTCGAAAGAGGACTGTCGCCATAGATGCACAAACACACATCGCATAACCCCGCCTCGACGGCGAGTGCGGCGCGCTCCACGATCGCGACGCTTCCGGCCCCACCCAGGATCTCCGATCCCGCGTAGTCGGGATCCAGGCCCAGTTGTGCGCCCATCCGCAGGAAGTGGGGAGTAATGCCGTCGAGGATCCCCTGCGAGGGACCGGGATCGGTGAGCAGACCATCCACATCCGAAGGCTGAAGTCCGGCATCCGCTACCGCTGCCGCAGCAGCTTCCGCTTCCAGATGCCACGGACTGCGCCCTTCGAGTTTTCCGAAGTCGGTGTGACCGACACCTGAGATGACGGCGCGACGGGTCATTGAGATTCCGCAGGCATGCGTCGCTTCGCAATGATCTCGCGCATGACGTCGCTGGTACCCGCGCCGATCCCCCAGTTCTGCACCCCGCGCGAACAGCGGGCTACGTAGTTCTCTTCCATGAAACCGTAACCGCCAAAAGCGTGCGCGCAGTCGAGAATCAGTCCGCGAATCATATCGGCCGCAAATAGCTTCGACATGCTGACCGACAGGTCGCCATCGCGATCCCCCGTCGCGAGTTGCTCGGCCGCACGATAGGTGAGCGCCCGCGAAGCCTCCAATCGGGTCATCCAGTCTGCCATCCGGTGTCGCCAGACCTGCATGGAGGCGACGGAGCGACCGAAGACCTTACGCTCAGCCAGATAGCCGAGCGTCTCAGCCAATACATCGTCACACAGCGCGTTCATCATCACCGAGAGCACCAGACGCTCACCCTGAAAAGCACCCATGATGTAGCGGAAGCCGCGGCCCTCTTCGCCGATCAGGTAACGCCGTGGGATCCTCATGTCGTCGAAGAAGAGCTCTGCAGTGTCGCTCGAGTGGAGATCGACCTTCTTCAAGCGTCGGCTCACCTGAAAACCCTTGGCGTCGGTGGGACAGACCACGAGGCTGACGCCATCGACTCCGGGCCCGCCCGTGCGCACGGCGAGTGTCACGAAATCCGCGCGAGCGCCATTGGAAATGAAGATCTTCGAACCATTGATCACATAATCATCCCCATCGAGCGTCGCCGTGGTCTGAAGCGAGGCGACATCAGAACCTCCGCCGGGTTCTGACACGCCGAGAGCAGCGATGCGCTCACCCTTGATCGCGGGAACCAGCCACTCCTGTCGGATCTCATCGCTGCCGTGGTCGTGCATCACGGCCGTCGCCATCTCGCATTGCACGAGCAGGCCGACCACACAGCCGATATCGCGGCCGCGCACGAGTTCTTCGACGAGAATCGCGGTGTACCAGTAGTCGAGCCCGCTCCCACCCCACTTTGGATCGAAGCGAATTCCCAGCAGACCGACCTCTCCCGCCTTGCGGAACAAGTCGTCCGGGAAGTAACCCTCGGCCTGCCACTTTTCGGCGTAGGGCCGGATCTCCTGCTCGGCAAAGCGGCGTACGCTCGCGCGAAAAGCTCCGTGCTCTTCGGTCCATTGGGGGAATGCCATTTCTTGGAACTCCTGATTCCTGCTACTGACAGGGCTGATGGGATGTTCAGCGATCCGCCGCGATCCCATGGGAGAAGACGTCGTCCATCAAAAAGATGATCTCGTCGAACGGGTAGTCGGCCATACCCGAGGTTTCGCGTTCCACGAGGAAGCTGCCCAGATGGAACATCAGATAGGCGACGCGCTCGGGATCGCTGGCGCGCAGCGAACCCTCTTCGACGCCCTCTGCGATGGCCCGATGCAGAAGATCGATGATGCGTCGCTCCTGCTCGCGGGTGAAGGCGTGGGCGATGGGCGCGAGACTCATCTCTGCGTCACCCGAGAGCGCCATTCGCAAAACCGGATTGCGCGCGTAGGTCGAGCGAGTCAGCTCGACGATGCGGCGGATCTTCTTGCGGGCGCTATCGCTTGAGTCGAGTACGGATTCGGCCTCGCGGATGAAATCCTCGGCGCCTTGCCGGAGCAGGCTTCCGTAGAGATCTTCCATGTTGCGAAAGTGCGAATAGAGAGTGGTGCGCGAACAGCCCGCCTCGCGAGCCACCTCCTCCATCGTGGTCTTGCGCGGGCCGAAGCGCAGAAAGCGCTCGCGCGCTGCGGCGAGAATGACACCCCGGGTCGTGCTGGCCTGAGCCGACATCCCCGACGCGACCCCGGATTCGGGCTCCGTTGCGACCTCGGATACGCGCTCATCACTCATACTGAGCGAGATTAACAGTTGATGACCATTTGTCAACCTGTTAGCATGTTCGAGACATGGGCGGCATCGCGCCGCCCGCAGAGACAAAAATGAGCCCCTACGGCGAATCGCCAAAGGCCAATCCGCGAGGAAGACCCGAATGTCACAGAACACTGGAGCCATCGATGCCTGGGCCACGCTGGTACTTCCCGGGACCATCGATCGCTGGCCGCCCGAATTCATCAGCATCTTCAAACGCTACGGCTCGCTTCCGTTGTTCGAGCGCGGCATGACCACCGAGGAAATCATCGACAATATGGACGCAGCCGGTGTCGATCGGCTGATGCTGTCCGCCTTCGGTTACGGTCCGTATCACATCATCCGCAACGAAGAGGTCGCCGAGATCTGCGCCAAGCACCCCGACCGGTTTACCGGTGTAGGGACGGTGGATCCGCGTGGCAAGCCGATGGACGTCGTCCGGGAAATCGAGCGACTGTCGAAGAGTCTTGGCCTGCGCGGCGTGCGTCTCGAGCCGTATGCGTATGGGGACGGCATGGTCGGCGCCGCGCCTAACGAGAAGATGTACTGGCCCGTGTACGCGAAATGCGTGGAGCTGAATCTTCCCGTTGCCATCCAGGTAGGTCACACGGGCCCGTTGATGCCTTCGGAAGCGGGACGCCCGATCTATCTCGACGAGGTCGCCCTCTCCTTCCCCGAACTCGTGATCATCGGCTGTCACATCGGCCAGCCCTGGCACGAAGAGATGATGATTCTGGCCTGGAAGCACCCGAACGTCTACGTCGAAACGAGCGCGCGCACACCCAAGCACTGGCCCGAGGAGTTCGTGAAGTTCGCCAGCACCTACGGACAAGACAAAGTGCTCTGGGCGACGGACTACCCGCTGCTCACCTTCGACCGCACGCTCGAGGAGTTGCGCCAACTCGGTGTTTCCGACGAGGCCTACAAGAAGATCGTGCGCGACAACACGATACGCGCCTTCAGCCTCGAGGTCTGAGGAGATGGACGCGAGCGCGATGAGCGCCACGCTCGCCAGGATCCCCTATACGAGTGAGCTGGGGTTGACGCTCGATCGCGTCGTCGACGGAGAGGTGCAGATGACTCTCCCCGACGCCGCGGCGAACCGGAATCTCGCAGGAACGGTCCACGCAGGGCTGCTCTACACTTTTGGGGAAACCCTGGCCGGTGTAGCCGCCGGACTCGAAACCCTCGAACAGGCCTTCCCCTTCGCCCGACGCGCAGAGATCCGCTACCGACGGCCCGCGCGCGGCGCGGTCCACGGCACGGCGCGAGTCGAACCCAAGGAGATCCAACGCGTGCTCGATGAACTGGCCCGAGAAGGCCGCTCGGAACTCACCGTCAACGCCAGGCTGTCCGGAGACGACGGCGAGACACTTGCAGAAGTGGACGTGGACTACGCCTTCCGTCCTCACCCCAAAAAGGAAGAAACGAAAAAATGACGGCACCGCTGCGACTGGAAAGCAAGGACGGTATCGCGACGATCACGCTGGCCCAGCCCGAACGGATGAATGCCCTGGGATTCGAAATGCTCGACGCACTGGTCGAAGCTCTGGACGCGGTCCGCGCCGGCGACGATCGCGTACTCATCCTCGCCGCGGAAGGCCGCGCCTTCTGTGCGGGAGCGGATCGCGCAGAGATGATCGAGCGCAAGCCCGCCGAGTGGGAACCGATCGTCGATCACTATCTGGATCCCGTGCGACGCATCGCAGATCTCGATATTCCTGTAATCGCGAAACTCCAGGGAGATACCGTGGGTGGAGGCTTTGGACTCGCGATCGCCAGCGACTTCCGCGTGGCCGCGCTCGGGATCCGGCTCGGCGCACCGTTCGTGCGCATCGGCCTGGCGGGCTGCGATATGTCGGCCGGGTACTACCTGCCCCGACTCATCCCTCTGGGTGCAGCGACCGAGATGATGATGACGGGAAAGCTCGTAAAGGCCGAAGAAGCACTCGCGCTGGGACTCGTCCACCGCGCAGTCGCCGCCGAGGATCTCGACGGTGAGGTCGACAAGCTGGCGCAAAAGCTCCTCAAGGGTCCGCCCGTCGCGCTCGCATTCACGAAGCGAGCCATTCGTCGCTCGCTCGATCTGGATCGCGACGCGGAGTTCGACTACGAGGTCCACGCCCAGGTGAACTGCATTCAGACCGAGGACCACCGGGAAGGGGTCCGGGCGTTCTTCGACGAGAAGCGCGCACCGGTGTTCAAGGGGAGCTGAGATGGCCGAACCCGACTTCTATCTCTCCGACGAGCAACGCGAACTGCAGAGAACGCTGAAGGAGTTCGTCGCGAAGGAAATCGAGCCGATCGCGGCCGCCTGCGACGCCGAGGAACGCTATCCGCTGGACCTGTTCTCGAAGCTGGGTGAACTCGGATACCTGGGCCTGCGTTTCCCCGAAGAAGCGGGCGGATCCGGCGGCACGAACCTGGACTACGCGATCCTGTGTGAGGAACTGGCCTACGGCTCGGCGGGTATCGCACTGGGGATCTACGTCCACGTGGCGCTGGCGTGCGCAGCACTCGAGGCGTACGGCAGTGAAGATCTGAAAAAGACCTGGCTGGCACCCGGCCTGCGCGGCGAGAAGATCGGAGCGTGGGCTTTCGCAGAAGCCGGTGCCGGATCTGACGCGGGTTCGATCGCAACGCGTGCGGTGGCCGACGGCGATGACTACGTACTCAACGGCTCGAAACTCTTCATCACCAACGGGCCGATCGCGGATTTCCTGGTGGTGGTCGCTTCCACAGCACCCGAGCAGCGCCTCAAGGGACTCTCGCTCTTCCTCGTGGAGCGCGACCGGCCGGGCTTTCGCGTCGCAGGATCTCTTTCGAAGCTGGGCGTGCGCGCCTCGGAGATGGCGGAACTCGTCTTCGAGGACTGCCGCATACCGCGCGAGAATCTGCTGGGACGGGAACATCGTGGCTTCCTGGATTCTCTGCGCACGCTCACCCTGGGCCGGATCGCATCAGCCGCCTTCGCCACGGGCGTTGCGCGCGCCGCCTTCGACGCGACTCTGGCGCACGCCGGGGAGCGGGTCCAGTTCGGGCAACCGATCGGCTCGTTCCAGGCCGTGCGTTTTGGCGTCGCAGACATGGCGACACAGATCGAAGCCGCGCGCCTGCTCTGTCACCGCGCCGCCATCGCCGCTGACCGGGGCCTGCCCCACGGGCGCGAATCCAATATGGCGAAACTCTTCGCGACAGAGACCTGCACGCGAGTCGTGGAGCGCGCGCTCCACTACAACGGCGCAGCGGGATTCATGTCTGAATCTCCGATCCAGCGCTTTTACCGCGACTGCAAGGTATTCGAACTCGGCGAGGGTTCGAGCGAACTCCAACGCGATATGATCGCGCGGGAAATCGGACTGTAGGAAACGAAGATCCAGGACATGAAGGGTTTTGGCTTCTTCAATCGCGGAGTCCGCGAGCGCGAGTACGAGCGCTGGATCGAGGCCCGGCCTCCGGGACCAGAGGACGGGCGAGATCCAGAACCGGTCCCGGGTCCCACGAGCCGCCTGGTCATTTCCGGAGACGATGCCGCTCTGGCTGACTCCGGCGCACCTCGCGGCGAGATCGTTCGCGCGATGCTGGCTCGTGGCCTCACGGTGCTGACCGGCGAACCCGATGAACGAAGTGCCTGGGCATCGCTGCTAACCGGGTTTCGTCCGGGACACACCGTCGGGATCAAGCTCAACACGGTCGCGGTTCACCTGGCCCCCCACCGTCAAGTCGTGGATGCACTCATCGAAAGCCTGGCCGAGTTCGGAATCGAGCCGCGCGATGTCGTCATCTGGGACAACCTCGGACGCCTCGGACCTTTGCGCATGCGCATCTACGGCGATCTGGAACGACCCGAAGGCGCCTACTATCAGGGCATGGAACGCGCGGGTTTCTCGCTCGATTCGCGAGGCACTCCGCGTGTTCTGTGCACCGTTCCCCGGCTTCCCGGCCTGGGATACGATCGCCGAGTTCGGGCCGAGATCCCTTCACAGAACCTGCGCCTGCCCGTCTCGCGGATTGTCACCCAGGTCTGCGACCATATCATCAACGTCCCCGTACCCAAGGACCATCGCGTCACGGGCATGACCTGCGCACTCAAGAATTTTTTCGGCTGCGTACCCCTGTGGGATGCCTTTCGTCCGGCCAATGCCGATCGCATGCACGCCAATCGCGGCGATCCGCAGATCGCGGAATTATACGCGAATGAGTGTATATCTGGAAAAGTCCGGGTTCATCTCTGCGATTCCCTGCGTGCAATCTGCGACGGCGGCCCCTGGGGGAAGCCCCAGCTGGAGCCGAAGAGTCTCTTGCTTGCGACCGATCCGGTCGCGCTCGACGCCTACGTTCTGTCGCTGATCGACGGCGCCAGAAAGGATCGAGAGATCGAGCGCATCGCTCGTCGCGCCCTGTACATCGAATCGGCGGCGCGTCTGGGACTGGGAACCAACGACCCGAACTCGATCAACCTCTTCGACGGCTTCGGAGAGCCGGTGAACTGGCCGGGCTGATGCGGCGAGAGGAAATTCGCAGACAGCGCACCGCGTTCACCCACAGTCGCCCCGACGGTGTAGGCTTGCTCCAGGAGGAAGCCGATGACAGCCCAGAAGTCCGCGAACAAACCCACCGAACTCCAGGCCTTTTCTTTCAATGTCTGGAGCTACAAACAGGGCGAGATGGTCTCGTTGATGATCCACCTCGGCGATCGCCTCGGTCTGTACCGCGCGCTCGCGAAAGCGGGGCCGGTCTCGGCTGAAGAACTTGCGGAGCGGACCGGGCTGAAGCAGCGCTGGCTGCTCGAGTGGCTACGCGGCCAGGCCGCCGCGCGATTGCTCAACTATCACGAAGGCGATCGCTTCGAACTCTCGGAAGTGGGTGAGGCCGTTCTCGCCGACGAGGAAGGCAGCACGGCCTTCGCGGCTGGAGCCTTCGGCGCTCCCTCGGGTCCCGAATTGGTCGACCGTCTCGCCGACGCATTCCGCACCGGCATCGGCCTGTCCTACCAGGATCACGGACCGAACGCAGCACATCGCACGGAGCGCATGCTCGGACCGTGGACCCGCCGCGCACTCGTACCCCAGATCATCCCCGCGCTCGACGGCGTAGAGGCCAAGCTGCGCGCCGGAGCGCGCGTGGCTGACGTGGGCTGTGGCGCGGGCGTGGCGTTGCTGGCCATGGCGGAAGCCTTCCCCGCATCGGAATTTCACGGCTACGATCCCAGCGGGCACGCCATCGAACGGGCGGGCGAGCAGATGCGCAAACGCGGGCTGGCGAACGTGGAACTTCACGAGGCGGGCGGCGAGAAACTACCGGACGAGGCGACCTACGACCTCGTCATCACGCTGGACTGCATTCACGATATGACGCATCCCGCTGACGTGATCGCGTCGATCCGGCGCGCGCTCCAGCCAGATGGCACCTGGCTGATCAAGGACATCCGCAGTCAGCCGCGTTTTGAAGACAACCTGCGCAATCCGCTGCTGGCCATGTTCTACGGCTTTTCGGTATCGGCTTGTATGTCTTCAGCTCTGTCCGAGCCCGACGGAGCCGGCCTCGGCACGCTGGGCTTCAACCCCGAAGTCGCGCAACGCATGACCCGCGAGGCGGGCTTCACTCGCTTCATTCCTCACGACTTCGAAGACCCGGCCAATCTGTACTACGAGGTGCGTCCGTAGTTTTCGCGCATCAAAACCGCCGGCGGAACGAGCTTCACTCGAGGTGGCGCGCGAAGAAGGCCAGCATGCGGCGCCAACTATCCTCGGCCGCGTGCTCGTCGTAGCCGGTTCGCATCGGCGAGATGGCGCCGAGGCGCCGCAGCACCGGACCGTGCTGATTCATGTAGCTGTGGCCGACATCCGGATACATGACGACATCGCGCTCCACTTCCAGATCGCCGAGCATGCGGTCCAGTCGCCGACCGGCTGGTGCGAAGACATGATCCTTTGCACCGTAGCCGCCTACGACCGGGCAACTCCCCGCGAGTTCTTCCGCTCGGCGCGGCACATCTCCGTAGAACGTGGCGGCCACGCGAACAGGTGCCCGCACGGCGAACATCAACGCGAAGCCTCCTCCCATACAGAAACCCGCCACCCCGATGCGACTCGGGTCGATCTCGGGCCGCGCCGCGAGCCAGGCTCGACAGGCCTCGAGCGCATCTAGAGCGGGGCCCTCCCCTTTTGCGAGGCTCCGCAGTGTTTTCATGATGCAGATCGGCCGAGGCACAGATCCCGAATAGAGATCCGGTGCCAGCGCCCCGTAGCCCTCGGCGGAAAAGTGCTCACTGATCCGACGAATATCGTCGTTGAGGCCCACGATTTCGTGGATCACGATCACACCAGGAGCGAGCCTTTCGTCCTTGCGGGGCAGAGAAAGGAAAGCGTTGATCGGGCCGTGGCGACCCGATTCAATCTCGAGTTCGTGCGAATCGGGATTCATGGCTGTACTCCAATCAGGCTCAGATGAAACCATGCAGCGCAAGACGCTACATCTTCAGAACGGGTCGTCGAGAATTCCCACCGGACACGCCGACCTCCATCGCTGCTAAGCTGCCTTCCTGACCGCTTCGCGCAGGCGGAGTGCGACCGGGACGGACCCGGGCGAAAGAGGAGATGGGCATGGAAACCGTTGGTGGTTGGCTGGCCGAATATCTGAAATCGCGTGGGATCGACACGCTCTTCACGCTGACCGGCGGGCACATCTTCCCGCTGCTCGACGGATGCCTCGACGCGGGCATCCGTGTCGTGGACACGCGGCACGAGCAGGCGGCCGCTTTTGCGGCAGAAGGCTGGGCACTGCGAACCGGAAAACCCGCGGCCTATCTGGTGACGGCGGGGCCGGGCTTTGCAAATGCGGTAGCGGGCCTGGCTCATGCCTCGGTAACCCTCGCCCCTACGCTTTGCATCACCGGCGCCAATCCGACGAAAGAAGATGACAAAGGCGCTCCTCAGGAACTGGAGCAGCTACGCGTCGCCGAGATCTACACTCGCTACGCCAAGACCATACGCCGGACGGAGCGCATCCCGCAGTACGTCGAAAACGCCTTTCAGCACATGACGGGTCCTACGCCCGGCCCCTCTTTCCTGGAAATTCCGCAGGACGTTTTCTACAAGCCATTGCCCGAGGATGCGCGCACGGACTTCGGTCCTCGCGAAACGCCGCGCTCGGCGGGCAATCCGATCGACATCGAGCGCGCAGCCGAACTACTGCGACAGGCGGAACGTCCGGTACTGGTCGCGGGCAGTGGCAGCTTCTGGTCGGGAGCGGGTGACGCACTCCAGAAGCTCGCCGAGCAGACGGGCTTGCCGGTCTTCACGCGAAATGCCGCTCGCGGCCTGCTGCCTGACTCGCATCCGCAGTGTTACGGCGGTTCACCGGGGCTCGGTGTTTTCAAATCCGATCTCGTTTTCGTAATCGGCTCGCGCTTCAACGCCACCTTCTACTACGGCGAGTTCGCACCCGACGCAAAGGTGATTCAGGTGGACTGCAACTCCGCTGCCCTCGGAGACAACCGCGGCCTCGACCTCGGGATCTGCGGCGATGCGCGGCTGGTGCTCGAACAGCTCGGCGGAGCCCTGGACGGTTACCGGACACCAGAGGGATGGATCGCAACGCTGGACGGCGCGGTGGAAAAGCGCAAGACCAAGTTCGCCGCCGGTTTCAAGTCGAGTTCCACACCGATCCATCCCATGCGGCTGATGCACGAGCTCAATGAATTCGCCGATGCCAACACCACCTTCTGTGTCGACGGTGGCGACATCGGTGTTGCGGCCGCGCGACACCTGGTCGCCGAGCATCCGGGCTCACAGCTCACCAATGCCAGCATCCTGGGTTCGCTGGGACCGGGGCTGCCCTTTGCGCTGGGGGCCAAGCTCGCCCAGCCAGACGATACAGTGATCTGTTTGACCGGTGATGGAGCCTTCGGCTTCGGTGCCATGGAACTCGATACGGCGGTTCGCCTGGACATCCCCTTCATCTGCGTGATCGGAAACGATGGCCTGTGGGGAATGATCGAGCGTTCACAACGCCCCATGTTCGGCGAAGACAGGACTCCCGCTGCAGTACTCGGAGATCGACCCTACGAGAAGATGGCGCAGGCTCTCGGTGGCTATGGCGAGCGGGTCGAAGATCCGGAGCAGATCCGTCCGGCCCTCGAACGCGCGCGCGATAGCGGCTTGCCCGCCTGTCTCAACGTGATACTCGATCCGAAACTAACAGGCTGAGACCTTTCAATCGGATGGGAAATGAACAGCCGTAGGCAGCGCCGAATGCGCTCTTACGCGTTGAAAGGAAGCAGATGCGTCTGAAAGGCAGGGTTGCGGTCGTCACGGGGGGAGCACGGGGGATCGGCGAGGGTATTGCGCGCTGCCTTGCCCAAGACGGCGCGCGCGTGGCGATCCTCGATCTCGATGGAGATGCTGCGGCCGAGAGCGCCGAAGACCTCGGCGCAGAACACGTGGGCATCGCCGCGGATGTTTCAGATGAACTCACGGCCGCAGCTGCGATGGAAGAGGTCGTACATCGATGCGGCCGCATGGATTTCCTGATCAACAACGCGGGCGGTGGCAATCGCAAGGCCTCTACGGCCTACGGTCCACCCTTCACAGGTGTCGCCCAGGAGGGGTGGGACGAGCAGATGGTCTTGAACCTGCGGACGACCTTTGCCAGCACCAAGACTGCAATTGCCCATCTGAAACAACAGGAACAGGGAGTGATCGTCAACATCGCCTCGATAGCGGGGCTCGTCCCCTCGCCGGCGATGCCCGCCTACGGAGCCGCCAAGGCCGCGGTGATCTCACTGACCCGCACTCTGGCCGTGGAACTCGCTGGAGACGACATCCGCGTGCACGCGATCTGTCCCGGGTTGCTCTACACGCGCGCCTGGCAGGTCCTTGCTTCGCGAATCCAGAAGGGTTCGCCGAAACACGCTGACAAGGATCCCCACGACGTCTTCATGGAGATCGTGCGCAAACAAACCCCGCTGGGGCGAGAGCAGACCCCCGAGGACATCGGCAAGCTTGCGGCGTTTCTCTGTAGCGACGACGCACACAACCTCACCGGTCAGGTGATCGCCCTCGACGGAGGCTCGACTCTACAGACTGCGGGTGGATAGGCGGGCGACGTGAAGAAACTCGACACCGGGAGCTTCGAACGGGCGCGCACCTACCTGCTCGACCACGGGCGACCTGTGGACCGCGCGCTGTTTCTGGCGGAATTCGAGGGCGGCGAAAAACGCGATGTCCTGTCGGAACTCGCCGCCTACCAGAACTCCGATGGCGGCTTCGGCAACGCCCTGGAACCCGATCTGCGCCTGCCGCTTTCTTCGGCATCGGCAACGGCGACGGCCTTCTACTTCCTACGCCCGGTCGGCGCCTCCGGAGACGAGCCGCTGGTGCGTGGCGCTCTGGACTATCTGATGGCCCGCTACGAGCCCGAGCGACCCGGCTGGCGAGACGTGCCTGCGCAGGTGAACGAGCACCCCCATGCTCCGTGGTGGGAGCGCAGCGACTCGGGAACCCTGGGGCCCGAGGATGTCTGGGGCAATCCGGACGCCGACATCATCGCGTTCTTCCACGAGCACGCCGAGCAGATTCCCGCGGCCCTTCTGAAAACGCTGACCTCCCTGGCCTTGGAGCGGCTCCAGAATATCGCCGGAGCGCCGCCTCCCTATGTTTCCCTGTGCTATCTGCGCCTCGGAGCCGTGACTCCGGGCGAAGTTCGCGCTGCCATCGAGACGCGTCTGCGCAGTGATGCTCGGCGCATCCTCGATCTCGACCCGGCCGCCCTGGCAAGCGGGCACTTTCCGGTCTGGTGGCTCGCCGAGTCCCCGGAAGCCTGGCTCGCCGAGTCCCTCGCCGACGAAATCGAGGCGAGCCTCGACGAAGAGATCGCGCGTCAGAGCGAGCAAGGCTACTGGGAACCGCGTTGGAGCTGGGGACCGGCCTATCCCGAGGCCTGGCAACAGGCGCTGCGCGATTGGCGCGGGCACGAAGCCCTGCACACACTGCAGGTCTTGCGCGCGTACGGGCGCATCGAAGGCCTCACGCCGTAGCTCGGGAGGGCTCCCGCCGCGTTCAGCCTTTGGCGTAGTGCGAGCGTCGCTTGATCGCGATCTCGCGCTCGAGATAGAAGATCTCGACGCGCTTCTCGTCGCCTCCGTCGCGCTGAAACTTGTGACCGCGCAGATTGACTTCGATGATTCCCAGGTCGTCGCGCCCCGGATAGTCGCGCTTGCCCGTGATCTCGGTCGAGGTGAAGACCGTGTCGCCCGAGAAGATCGGCGCGGTGTGTTTGCCGGTCGCGTAGCGCACATCGCCCAGACTGTTGTCTGAGATGTCGGGACTCGAGAGCCCCAGACAAAGCGTAAAGGGGATGCCACCGAATACGACCAGCTGCCCGCCCAGATAGCGATCCGGGTCGCGGTCGATCATCGCCTGGTTGCAGTGCACCTGTGAGGTGTTGTCGAGCATGCCCGTGAGAAAGATGTGCTCGTCGGTCATCGTGCGTCCGCGCGAGTGTTCAATCGTATCGCCGGGATTGAAGCTCTCGAAGTAGGTGTCGTCATTCGACAGATGTGCGAGTTCGGCATAACCGGCATTGGGATCGTACGCGGGCAGCTCCAGCTCCACATCAACCGAGGTTGCTTCTATCTGTCCAGCATCGAGTTCGGCATCCATGTCGTCCTTGAAGACCTGGACCTTGCGCTCGTAGGCCAACACGATCTCGCCGGTCTGCTTGCGGGCTACGCTCTGCACGTGGACGACGCCCAGTTCTGGACGACTACTAGAAGGCTTGACACCCAGAATCACAGTCTCGGTCTCAATCGTGTCACCGACGTAGACCGTCGCACCGAAACGCATGTCGATGTACTCGAGATTTGCCCGCGCGTTCTCGCTGATGTCCTCGACCGTCTGACTGAACGCGACCACCATCACCAGACCGCTGGTCACCGGCATCGCGTCGTAGCCGTAGATCTGCGCGTAACGCAGGTTCTTGTGCAGCGGATTTGCGGTGAACGAGAAATCCGTGAAGTGGGCGGTCATACCCTCGCTGATCGTGCGGCCGCCTTTGTGGCGAAATACCTGGCCGAGCCGGAAATCCTCGAGGAAGTTTCCTGTCTTTTTTCGAATCAACGCCACCGCCAATACCTCCAGTTCCAGAAACGCGCACCCGAGTGGCGCGCGCGCAGTCTACTGCACCTTTGCCAATAAATGCTCTCGGACGGCTCCCGCGAAATACACGGATCCGGCCACGACCAGCCACGCATCCTCGCCCGCCAGTTCGAGTGCACGCTCGAGCGCAGCGATCGGTTCGGGCACGGCCTCGACCTGTTCGATCCCCGAAGCCCAGGCGATCGGCAGCAACTCCTCGGGATCCCGGGAACGAGTCGGTTCCACGGTGGTGACCACGCATGCGCGCGCACCGCGCCCCAGTTCCAGAAGCATTCCGGCCGCGTCCTTGTCGCTGGAGATCGAAACCACGAGTACGCGCGGGTCCGAAGGCGCGATGCGATCGAGTGTGCGAGCCAGTGATGCGGCCGCTCCGGTCGTATGCGCGGAGTCGAGAATCACCCGACCGATGCGCTCCTGACGCGCCGGTAACTTCAGATCGGCGAGCGCGCTGAGTTCCTTCGCACTGAGATCGCGCCCCAGGAAGAGTTCCACCGCGCGGATCGCCAGGGCCAGATTGGTCGCCTGGTGATCGCCGAGCACGCCACTGTGAACGGTTCGACCATCCGCCATCTGAAAGCGCACGCCGTTCGCGTCCAGCACGGACTCGCGCAACTCGACTTCTTCCAGCGGCGCATCCTGGGCGACAGCTGCCGCGGCCACCGCGCCCCAGGCTTCGGGACTGAGCGGTCCGTGAAGCAGGGGAACTCCGGGTTTGGCGATGCCCGCCTTTTCGCTGGCGATCTGCTCGTGTGTATCGCCGAGCTTGTCGGTGTGTTCGAGCTCGATCGACGTCACGACCGCAACCGACGACTCCACCAGATTCGTGGAATCAATCCGGCCGCCGAGCCCGACCTCGATGACGCCCGCGTCGACGCCGGACTCGCGGAACAGCCATAGCGCGAGGGCTGTCGATACGTCGAAAAAACTCGGACAGAGCGCCGGATCCGCCCGCAGTCGCTCCAGGCCCGGTTGCATCGCGTTCAACGCCTCGACCAGTCGCTCGGGTTGGACCGGCTCGCCGGCGATGCGAAAGCGCTCTCGCCACGATTCGAGGTGGGGAGAAGTAAATGTTCCGGTCCGGCAGCCGGCCGCACGCAGGAGCTGCTCGGCGGCCAACGCCACAGAACCCTTGCCATTGGACCCGGCGACGTGAATACAAGGCAGTCCCTTGTGCGGATTCCCGAGCGCTCCGAGTAGCGCCTCGATCCGCCCCAGTCCCAGGCGCTCGTAGTCGTAGCTCACCTGACGTTCTCGATTGACGAAACCGTCCAGGTAGAGTTCGGCATCCTGCAGCGTTTGGAGCTTCATTTTTGCTAGCCTTCG
The DNA here is from genome assembly GCA_024226335.1 of bacterium. NCBI lineage: Bacteria > bacterium. The sequence continues at coordinate 32,444 of JAAELY010000529.1, read as the reverse complement.
CAGACCGTGGTCGAGACTCAACTGCGACTCGTTCCGTCGGTGCCGGCGTTGAAACGCGCCCCGGTACCATTCCCTTGAAAGGGACACGCTTGCGCTGGTGGGTGGAAGGGGAGCCGTCTCCGCGACTGCGCACCCTGCTTTCCGATCCCGATGCCGTGTTGAGCGGCCCGGGCAGTGTCGCGCGCGAAGCCGGTGGGCGCAAACGCCTGTATCGCCTGGCAGCGGCTGGCGAGGAGCCCGGCCTGTTCGTGAAGGTCTTCAGCCTGCCGCGCGGCCAGCGCTGGCGCTACGCGTTTCGGCCGTCGAAGGCGCGACGCGAGTCGAAGATTGCCCGCCAGGTGGTGGAACGGGGCTTCGAAGCAGCCGTCCCGCTCGCGGTCGGAGAAGAGCGCCGATTCGGCATCCTTTCGCGCAGCTTCTCGGTCATCCAGGAGCTTCCGGCGCGCGACGTCCGCGCCGAGATCCGCGACCCGGAACTCTCACCCGAGCGTCGACGCGCCCTGATCGAGAGTTTCGCGGTCTTCACACGACAGGTCCACGATGCGGGAATCGATCAGGACGATTACTCGACGAACAACTTCCTGGTCTTTGCCGATGGACACTTCGCGCTCATCGACTTCGAGCGCTGCTCGGTGGGCAAGCCGCTTCGGCGCGAGCGCGGTCTCACTCTTCTGGCGAAGCTCGTCCGGCGCGAACCGTGTCTGAGCACGAGCGAGCGCGTGCGCTTCCTGCGCCTCTACCTGGGAGCGAATGCAGATCGCCAGGAGGTTCACGAGGCCATTGAATTCATCCTATCCGCGTTCCGCGAGATTCGACAACGCGACGCCCGGCGTGCCGCCAACGCCGCCTTCAAGCTCGGGCGTCATGTCGAACACGTGGGCGAGGCCTGGGTCGTCCGGACGCGACGCGACGCAAAGTGCATCCATTTCGATCTTCCGGAGGAACAGGCGCAAGAGGTGTGGATCAAAGCCCATCAGCTCGAACGACTCGAACTGCCGGCGCTTCGACCCGTGCGCCTGGACAAATCGGGCGTCTCGCTACTGGACCCGGGCCAGGCGTCGTCGCTCGGCCTGACGCAGCGTTCACAGCAGCGGAGGCGTGCGCGTCGCGAACTGGAGTTCTACGGACGGCTGAACGACAAGACCGAATGGATCGATGGAGCGGACGGGTCTCTGCTGCGAAACCCTCTCGCGTTCGAACTCAGTCCCTGATACGAGCCGGACGACTACGCGAACAGATAGCCGTTGTGTTTGCAGGTCTTGCAGATTGTGTCCTGCGTAGGTGACTGACCGACGATTTCGCGGCGTGCCTCTACGTAGGCCTGGCCGTTCCAGACTTCGCGAAAAGACGCCTCGTGTATGTCACCAAACGCGTGCTCTTCATTGAACACACTGCAGCACGCCAGGACCTTACCGTCCCAATTCACGGCTGAGTCCTTCCAGGGCAGCGTGCACATGACCTCACGTTGCGCCTGCTTTTCGTCGCGATCGTAGGCACAGAACTCGTCATCTGTCGGCAACCAGTGGCCGTCTCGCTCCAGCGCCTGTTCGGCGGTCTCGAAGATCTCCTTGCCCATGTCGGTACGCGCGACATTGAGCTGCAACTTGATTCCCAGATCCTCAGCGAGCTTGCGGGCGGTCCCGACTTCGTGCTCGTTGTGACTGAATACGTGAAAAAGCCAGATGACGCGCGTGAAGTGCGCCTTCATCCGCTTCTTCATGGCGATGAGCATCTTGATGTTGTTCATCACGGTTTCGAAGTCGCCACCCCTTCGGTAAATGGCGTAGCTCTCGGGGGTCGCACCGTCGGCGGAGATGTAGATCTTCTTCACCTTTGCCCGTAGCAGGCTCTCGGCCAGTTCGGGGGTCAGGTTGTTCAGGTGGGACGAGATCTTCACCGACACGCGCCGGGCATACGCGAGTTCGCACATGCGGATCAGGTCTTTGTTGAGCAACGGCTCGCCCCAGTTGTAGAGCCGAACCGTGATCAGATCCTTCCCCGCCTGGTCGAGCAGCTTCTCGAAAGTCTCGTAGGGCATCATGCCCCGGGCCGTATTGCGATCACCCTGGCCCGTGGGACAAAGCGGACAGCGCAGATTGCACACGTTTCCCGACTCGACCGTGATCTTGGTCGGGCCGTATGGAAGCCGGGTCAGTTTGAGCTTGGGCCCGATCGTTTCCATCGCGCGGTTGTACAGCTTGCGCGGTGTGAGGAAGCGCAACTCTTCTCGCAGGATGGAAAACCGTTCAGAAACCGTGGACAACGGGTCGTCTCCCCGAAGCGCTTCGGTCGTCTCGCTGGGCGGGAATACCGGTTCTATTGAACCATGTACCGCTTCCAGGCGCGGTACTCGCGGACGGCCTCGTCATTGGTCGTGATCGCCGGGTAGAAATAGCGAACCGCATGTCCGCACTCGCGGCAGATCTTGTAGCAGAACTTGAAACCGTCGATCTCTTTGATGTTGCCGACGAGATCGCGATTCTCGTCTTTGCAGCACTCCTTGGGGAGCGTTGGCGAGATGATGCGCTTCGGATAGTCGTTACGCGGCTTCTCTTTGTCGTTGTAACGAATGATGTTGCGGAGATTCCGCTGGGGCTTCTGATCCGCTGGGCGCAGGTTGCTTCCGATTCGTCTCATTTCCGTACCTCGATCGTTCGATGCCTAGTGGAGTTCATCCAGCAGGCGAGTGATATCTTCGTATGTTGATTCGCACGGGGCGCCGTGCGAGTAGCGGTAGATCGACCCCGAATCGCCCACGGCGATCAGGGAAGAAGAGCGGGTGCCGTATTCGGCCGTGTGGACGCAGGCATTCTCGAGCGGGCGGTCCGGATTCGGGTGGGATCCCAGCACCTTTGTGAGCCCCTTCAGAACCGTTTCGATCGGGTCCGAGAGGGGAATCGCCTCCACCGCTCGGCGTATGCTTGCGGTCTTGGCCGAACTGGGATCGTCCTCGTCGCGATTGCAGACCACATGGACGCCGGGTTCGAGTTCCCGGGTACGGACACCCGTCTCGTCGAGCCACGTCAGGAACGCCTGGGAACCATCGCTGTAGAGCAGATGGAATGGGTTGTACGTCCCCTCCACGCGGTTTTTCCTCTCCTTCATCTCGTCAGCGACCTGAATTGCGCGATTGGCGCTCAGGGCATCCCGTACCAGCAGGCCTCGAGAGCGGCGATTCTCGCGAATTGCTTCCGTCGGTCGATTTGTGAGTCCGACGAACAAGCCGGCCGAATTCAATCCCATCCAGGTGCCCCCAGCTTCGAGATCCTGGGGGGCAATGATTTTTGGCCGACCCGCTTCGTTTTCAGCACTGATGGCGGGAGGACCCGCCGGCCGTGCAAAGAACTCGTCCCGATTCGCAGCCACGACGATGGGAAACTGGCGCACGACACGATCCAGAAGAATCAGGGTGCACATAAGTTCCGCAGATCCAGTGCCGGAGGCGCGATACGGTCGACCTGGAGCGCATTCTAGCACGTGCAGAATCTCGCCTCAAGGGTGCAACTCCCCGGCAAGATGGGAAAGCCCTTCTAGATTCAGGGCTTTTGACCTCAACAGGGCGGCGTGCGCTCAGCCGGCCTCGCGATTCCGGACGACTCGAAGTTTTGGCTCGGAGCCGGGAGCAGCTTCGCGGTCCTCCGATGAGGGTGCCGCGCGCTCGGCTTCAGGAACGCGGAATTCCAGACCGTAGCGGTCCAGGACCTCGCTCAGCACCTCCTCGGAATCGAGCAGCGTGCGGCGGACCGACTCATAGCCGTGCCGCGTTGCGTCAGCCCGCTTCCAGAAAACCAGCGGATTGAGGTCGAAAAACTGCTCGTCCGTCTCGCGCGCCTCGATCACCAGGATGTCGCCCCGGAAGCGATCGTCGTGCAGATAGGAACGCAGGCCCATTGCCAGACGCGTGTGCAAAAGGGTTCGGAACACCTGGTTGATGACCGTTCTCATGCCGCGATCGGCCAGGAAGCTGCGAGCCTTGCCCTCGTCCTCATCGGGCAGGTTCAGATAGGGGCGGAAGGGGTTGTAACAGATGACCAGGTCGGCGCCCTGCTCCACCGCCACATCGATGTTCGCGGTGCGGCGCACGGCCCCGTCGACGTAGTCCACGCCGTTGAGACGGGCGGGCTTGAAGAATCCCGGTAGCGCACTCGAGGCCTGCACCGCCTCGGAAATGGCAACACCGTGGTCATTCTCGGGACCGAACACCACCCGTTCCGCCGTGTCCAGATTCGTGGCGGTGATGTAGAGCTTTCGTCCGGTCTCGCGATAGAAATCCGCAAAGTGATTGGGCGTTCCGACGGCCTGCATGTTCTTCGCAAGCCAGCGCTCGAGGGGTGCGTTGTCAAACAGACCCGATGGAATCAGCCGCGACAGCGACGGAACCTCACGCTTCGGAGACACTTCCTCGTACAGCTGCAGGAGCAACGCTTCGAGGTGCGTGTAACTGGGCTCCTCGATCATACGTCGCGCGGCGGGTCCCATGCGCGAAGGCAACTCGGGCAATACCGAGAACAGATCAATCAACATGCCGGGCAGATAGCCCGCGAGCATCGTCGAGAAAACAGCTGTTCGACCGAGCATTTCGCCGATGTTCGGACTGTAGAAATCGATCGGGCGCAGCTGCGCCAGATTGTCGGAAGTCCCCTCGAGCGCGCCGATCATCTCGTCGGGAGTGATGCCCGCGGCAAGTGAGGTGGCCAGGAACGCACCTGCCGATAGACCTACGTAGAGGTCGAACTCGTTGACGCTGCGCCCCACGAGAAACTGGTCGAGCGCTTTCAGACCGCCGACCTTGAAGGCCCCGCCCGTAACGGCGCCCCCCGCGAGTACCAGGGCGATCTTGGGGTTCTTGGGAGGCTTGTGCCCCGAGCTGCGCTGGATCAGCGTGAGCCCCAATTCACCCTCCTCGGCCCGGCCGATTCGACCGGATCTGTTCGCGAGTACTTCCAAAGGCCCGGGTTCTGCGGTCCGGGCATTCTACTTCACTCTGGATCGGTCCTGCGGGAGGGTGACTCAAGGGCCGGCGGCGTCGCCGACTCCCGATCGAGGTTATGGGGCGGCGCGCGATTGTCAAGCGAACGACACTCCTGGCGAGGCTGTTCGAGACGTTCGGGACCCCTCCGCCAGGCTCTCTTCCCGGTACCGATCGGACTGGGAAAAGCGCTACGAACCCGGTACTTTACACGTCCGTTTCCGGTTCTTTTCCGGATCGGGAAGGCGCTTGACCGGCGCGCCTCTAGCGCGTCCTCTGCTGAGAACTTGCCGGTTGAAACCACTCGCAGGTCCAGACGGAGCGGGTCGGGTGCGCGGATCCTGCGCAGGAATTTTTTTGTCGAATTCCGAAGAGAAAGCTCAGAAAGGAACTCCAAGCTTCTGATGGTCGATCAAGGTGCGATCCACGGTTCGGAGATCACGGCGGAGTTCGCCGCGACGCTCCCCCGCTACGACCCGCTCGCGCGGGAGAAGGGTACGACGGCCCGTCGTACCTTGATGCTGATCTCGCTACTGATCCACGGGATCCTCCTGCTGCTTTTCTGGGACATGATCGTCGGCGTAGTGATCGAGAAGGAAGAGACGGTCGTCGTGAAGATGCTCGAGGAGAAGAAACCCGAGCCTCCAAAGTTGCGCCGGAAGGTGCTCCAACAGCGCGTACTCGACGCGTCCGTGCAATTGCACAAGCAGCTCGTCCAAAGAGAAATCACCAAAGTAAAACCGGTGCCCGTGCTCGATCAGGTCAAGCGGGTCGAAGTTGAACCCATAAAACTGACCGAAGCGCCCAAGCAGATCGAGCACAAGCAGGTCGTTACCAAGAACGTGAGCGTGTTCTCCGAGCGCGAGGCCGTCCCGCAACCGGTGCAAATATCGCAGCCGAAATCGATCACCCAGATCCAGGCCGCCAAACCCACGGCCGGCCCGCGCAGGCTCAAAGCGGCGAGTCCGACCGTCACCGCCAAGGCTGCGAGCGTGACGGCGCCCACATTGACCCGCGGCGTGATCTCCAACAACGCCGTTGCCGGTGATGTCGAAGGCGCCGAAGTCGCGGATATCGAGTCGGGCACGTCGGACCGCTTCCTGAAGGGAGACGGCGATCGCGGTGTGCTCTCCGGTGAAGAGAAGGACTGCAGGAATGACCCGATCTGCGTGCAGTACCTCAAGGAGATCGAACGCCGCGTCTACGCCCGCTGGGAGGATTCGACAGGCGGCAGGGTAAAGCTGCGTTTCCGCATCGACCGCGGCGGTTCCGCGCATAGCGTTTCGGTCTCTTCCGCCAGCAATGACGTTCTAGGAGAGACCTGCCTCGCGGCCTTCCGCCGAGCCAGTCCCTTCCCTCCTCCCCCCAAGTCGATCCACTACATCATCAACAAGAACATCTCCGCCAACTTCACTTCCAAGTAATTCCACGGTGGTTGCCTTTCGATGAACTCGTTTCGATTCCTCGTCTTCGTGGGAGCGGCGCTCGTATACGCCGGAATCAGCGCAGCGCAGGACGCACGTCCCATCTCGCATCTCTACGATGACAACGAGTTGCTCATGCGGATCGAACGCGACACGAACAAGGACAAGTACGTCGACCAGTGGGAACATCTCGTCGACGGAGCGGTCGTGCGCATCGAGAAGGACACGAACTTCGACCACGAGATCGACCTCTGGCAGTTCTTCGAGAACAAGAAACTCGTGCGCCAGGAGGAAGATCGCGATTTCAACCGAAAGATCGATCTCTGGATCGAGCTCGACGAGAACGGAAAGCCGAGCGTTCAGCGAGAAGATACGAGCGGCGACCGCCAGCAGGACACGGTGCTGTTCTTTAAATCGGGTCGGCGGGTCAAGCTCGAAAGAGATCCCGACGGGAACGGCAAGCCCAACGAGACCCGTTTATACGTCGACGACAGGCTTCATCAGATCCTGATCGACGAGGACGAGGACGGGCGAGTCGAGAGCCGCGCAACGATCGGCGCTGACCAGAAGAAGGAACTCGAGGAACTCGATACGAGTCGCAACGGACGCATCGACACGCGCATCGTCTACGAGGCCGCCGTGAAGGTGAGAACGGAAACCGACAGCAACGCCGACGGGAAATTCGACCGCATTTCCCGATTCAAGGACGAGCGGATCGAGCGCGAGGAAATCGACACCGATCACGACGGCCGCCGTGAAACGACCCTGTTCTTCAATATGGGAAAACGATTGCGTCAGGAGCGAGACGCCGACGGCGACGGCAAGACCGAGATCATCGTGCACTACGACGCGAACGAAGTCCGCATTCGCGAAGAAGTCGATGGGAACGCCGACGGCAATGTCGATACCGAGCGTTTCTACGAGAACGACATCATCGCGCGCGAGACACGAGACATGGACGGCGATGGAAAGGTCGAGAGTATTCGAACCTTCGACGACGGAGCGATCAAGAAGCACGAGCTCGACACGAACAAGGACGGCGCAGTAGATACCTGGATCGGATACCTGAAAGGTGTCCGGGTGAGCCAGGAAGAGGATCGCGACTTCAACGGAAAGGTCGACGCGCAGTACGACTTCGACGGAGAAACCCTGCTAGAGCAGCGCGAAGACACGACCGGCGATACCCGATTCGATCTGAGGCTGCGCATGAAGGACGGCAAACCCGCGCGCAGGGAGCAGGATCGGAACGCCGATGGCAACGTCGACTTCGTCGAAGTACTGAAGGATGGAGTTACGAGCCAGCAGGAAAGCGATGCCGATTTCGACGGACGCGTCGAACTCTGGAACTTCTACCACAAGGGCGTGCTGGAGAAACAGGAAAGAGACACCACGGGTGACGGCAAACCCGACACCTACGCGACACTTGACCCAGAAGGTCGACCGACGCGTGTTCTGGAGGACACGAACTCCGATGGTCGCGTCGACTCCTGGACCAGCTTCGAGGACGGAAAACGCACGTCACTGGAAAGGGACACTGACTTCGACGGCAAACCCGATTCGGTGGCTACGCTAGCGGGTGAAGTCGCCACAGGCGTGACTGAAGACCGCAATCACGACGGCAAGACGGATTACACAGCCAAGTACAACGACAAGGGCGAGATCGTCAGCGATCGCAGTGACGATGACTTCAACGGCGTCTTCGAGGCTACGACCACGTACTTGAACGGAAAGCGCAGCGTCGTCGAGCTCGATCCCGACGGAGACGGACTTGTACAGGGCCGGGTCGAGTACGACGCGACCGGTGAGATTCGCGTCAAGGAAGAGCGCGACGAAGACGAGGATGGCCATCCCGAGACGATCAGCTTTTTCGAAGGCGCGAAGCTCGTCCGTCAGGAGCGCGACACCAAAGGGGATGGCAAGACGGATCAGTGGTCGGTTTTTGACGCCGGCGGGAAGCCCCGCGAGGAAAAACTCGATACGAATTCCGACGGCACAGCGGACGTGGTCAAGAAGTATGAGGCCGGCGTGCAGACGCAACAACTCGAGGACCGGGACTTCGACGGCAAGAACGACATGCTTGCGCACTACAAAGGCGGCGAGGCGAAACGCATCGAGACCGACACGAACTTCAGCGGCGTCTTCGACACCATGCTCTTGATGGCGGGCGGGAAGCGTCAACGCCAGGAAGAAGATACGAATCACGACGGCACAGTCGACGCGATCTCAATCTTCGAGAACGACCTGGTCGCCAGTCAAAAGGCCGATCTCGATAGCGATGGACGCTTCGAGACCTCGACCTTCTTCCTGGCCGGAAAACGCACTCGCATCGAGAACGACACGAACGGCGATGAGAAGATCGATATCGTGTCGCACTTCAAACCCGGTGAGTCCGAACCCTACCGCGTGGAGAAGGACGCGGATTTCGACGGCAGCTTCGAAGCTCGAGTCCTGATGTCTGGAGGCACGGAGACAGGACAGGAACTCGACACGAACGGCGATGGCAAAGTGGACCAGTGGCTCGATCTGGCTGCGAACGGAAGCGTGACGCGCAAGCGCGAAGACACCGACCACGACGAGAAAGTCGACCTGATCGTCAAGTTCGACGGCAAAGGCCGCCCCTCCGAGCAGATCGAGGATCCAGAAGGTGACGGCAAGCCGAACCGAGTCACGCGTTTCGCAGCCGGAGTGCTGACCGACGTGGTAGAGGACTCGAACGGCAACGGCTGCTTTGACCACCGACAGGTTTTCGACTCGAAAGGCGCTCTCAAGCAGGACATTGTGGACTCCGATTCAGACTGCAAGTTCGACACCTGGAGTTTTCTCGAGGGCACCGAAGTTACGCGCCGCGAAGTCGACACGAATGCAAACAAGATCGTCGATGTCTGGGAATTCTACGAAGGTGAGCGCAAGGTGATTCAGGCCGAGGCACGCGGACGCTGCAAAACGCCGAACATGGTCTTCCACTTTGGCGATTCCGGTGAAATCCTGGTGCAGGAAGAAGACACCAATTGCAACAAACGCCCCGACCGCCTGACTCGCTTCGAAACAGACGGCAACCCGATCTTCCGGTGCACACCCCGCACGAGCACGAGCTTCGTCTCGGGCATTGCACAGATCAGCCTCGAAGACACGACGAAGGACGGCTACGCAGATCGCCGACAGGTATTCAGTGAAGGTGTGCAGACTCGATTCGACGCCGACACCAATGCCGATCACAAGCCCGATGTGTGGGTTAGTTACGTGAACGGAACCGCCCGAACCCAGGATGAAGACTCGGACTTCGATGGGTCTCTCGATGCGCGATTCGATCTGAGTACGGAAACGGCCATCGAACTGAACGGGGATCGCAGCCCGCCTTCGAAAGATGGTTTCGCACGCATCAAATGCGGTGCGTTCAGCAATTTCTGGAAGAACCTGTGAATTCATTCGACCCTACAGACTCCCCCTACACTGCATATCCTTTGGGTGGACAGGAGTGCTACCATGCACTCGCGTGGTCCGGGAGACACCGATGAATCCATCTCGATCCGCATCGCCGTCGAGTCGCGCGCTGGCGATCTTGCTGATTGCCGCTGTGTCGACCAGCGTTGCATGCACCGCACGGCGGCCCGTGAGCGGACCCGTCCATTCCGAACCGAGCGCCGAGGCACCGGCACCGGATGCGCAAGAACCGACTCCAGATGCAGCGGTCGCCGTCACTACTGCCGAAGCCAGCGATGAAACCCACGATGTCGACGCTGGCCAGGAATCGGCGACTGGCGACAGACAATCGCAGCGCGGTCCGGGCGTCCAGGTCAGACGCCGCGCAGAAGCGGGCGTCGAGGCCATGATCATCGGCACGGTAGTCGGGGGCCAGATCGGCAGCGTTTACGGCGCGGCGATCGGGGCGGCGCTGTTTGGAGTCTACGGCTTCGTGACCGGCGACGTGCCCTTCGATTCGGGTCGCGGCAACCCGGGCCCCACCGGGAGGCGGCGCAACGAAAACGCCGACCAGGCGATGGAGCGCGAGATCGAAGAAGAACTCGAGCGCCAGGAAGCGCTGGAATCTGAAATTGAAGCTGAGCTGAGGCGTCAGGAGCAATTGCTGGCGGCGATCTCGAAGCAGGAAGAAGTAAACACGGTCCGCGATCAGGTTGATGAATGCGACTCCACCGGAGTTTCCACCGACACGATGGCTTCTCCGGAACCGCCTTGTGAGCGCAAGATTCCGGATTCGATCTTCGACAAATCAGTTCGCAAGGAAGGCCGGCAAGAGCGGCTCATCAAGACACTCGATGCGGATCGCGACGGCCGGCCCGAACTCGAAATCGTGATCGACGCGAAAGACGGAACCATTCTCACCCGCGCCGAGGACACCGACTACGACGGCATCCTCGATGCTCATACGTCCTATCAATCCGATGGCCAGGTGAAGGCGCGTCAGGAAGACTCAAACGGCGACGGGCTTCCGGATCGCTGGATCGTCTACCAGAACGGCAAAGGCACTCGGGTCGAAGTGGACCGTGATTACGACGGCAAGCGCGATGGCTTCTACGTCTACGAGGACGGCACGCTCACCTACGAAGAGCACGATACCAACGGCGATGGGAGAGTCGACCGCCGCGTCAACTACGAGGGCAAGCGCCGTGTCGTCGAACTGGAAGACTCTAACCACAACGGCCAGATGGACTCCAGCACCTTCTTCGGGGACGACGGAATTCCGGTTCGCAACGAACGCGATACCAATGGAGACGGCAAGACCGACATCTGGGAACACTACGAAGGCCGAGATGCGGCCAAGATCGTCCTCGCACGCAAGGAAGAGGACATGAACCACGATGGGCGCGTCGACGTCACCTCGCACTACAAGAAGGGCAAGCTGGTGCGAAAAGACATCGACGATCCCGATCTGGTTGAGTAGTCCGGGCTAGGTCGCCTGTTTGACCGCGATCCCCACGTTGTCGACGCCGTGCTTCTTCACGATGCCGAGCACCTCGACTACGCGACCGTGGACCGTCATCTTGTCAGCTCGGATCTCGACAGACCGGATATTGTCCGCAGAGGCCTCGACCTCGATCATCTGATCAAACCTCAAAACGGTCATGGTCTCGCCATTGAGCGCAAGTCTGCCGTCGCGGCCCAGTTCGACGGTGAACTTCTTCTTCTCATCGGGAACCTTCGAAGACTGCGAATCGGGCAGTTGCAGCTCGATCTCGCGATCGACGAACACGGTCGTGACCACGAAGAAGATCAGCAGCAACAACACCACGTCGATCAAGGGCGTCATGGTGAGGCTGGCTTCGTCCTCCTGTGAGGTGCGACGCGCCATGCTCAGGCCTTCGCGGGTGGCGTGTCGCTTCGCGGCCCTTGCTCACGACCGACCCAGAGATCTTCGAGCATGCGAAAGCTCTTCTCCTCGAGATCGATTTCGAGGACCTCTACCTTGCGCCGCAAGTAGGAGTGAAAGCCGATCGCGAACAGACCCACCATCAGCCCAGCGGCGGTGGTAATCAGCGCCTGGAAGATTCCCGAGGCGACGACTCGCGCATCACCCGTTCCGGTCTTGGCAATCAGTTCGAAGGCCTCGATCATGCCGAGCACCGTTCCGAGCAAGCCCATCATCGTGGCCATATTCCCCAGGGCCGCCAGCAGGGGAAGGTTGCGACGCAGTACGGTCGCCTCGTGCTGACCGGACGTCTCGACCGCGTCTTCCATGTTCGCCAGACCCTGGTCGAAGTGCAGCAGTCCGGAGCGAAGCACCCGTGCAATGGCGTTGTCCGAAGAAGCACAGAGTTCGAGCACCTGCTTCATTTCGCGGCGATGCGAGTGATCGCGCAGCTTCTGCAGGAAACGACGGGGAATGACGGACCCTCGCCTGAGACCCCAGAGCCGCTCGAGGATGACCGCTCCGCTGATGATCGAGAGGGCCACCAGGAAGTGCATGATCCAGCCGCCCATGTCGTAGTAGTCCCTGAGCGTGCGAGCCGCGGCCGCCTTGTCGATGGCCTCTTCGGCACCTCTCGAACTAGCCCGCTGGGCAGCCACCACGACAGCGCTCGGGCTCGCGGGCGCGGATTCCGTGGCAGACTCCGTCGCGCTCCCGGCCTCCTGAGCGTAGGCGGGGACAGCGAACGTCATGAGGGACACTGCCAACAGCGCCCCCGAGATCCACTTGATCAAGGTTGGCTCTCCTCGTCGTCGTCTTCGACTTCGATCTCCAGCGCGCGCTCACGCTCCTGTTTCCGGAAGGTATCTTGCCGCTCGCGTTCGAGTCGCAACTGGATTTCCCGGTTACGTTCGCGGATTCGTTCGAGTTCCGCACGCCGTTCGGCATCAGTAAGGCCCTGATGCTTGAAAACTATGTCCAACTCTGTCGATCCGCGCGTACCGTCTGACGCCAGCGCTGAAACACGGATGCGGTTCTTGCCCAGTCGAACCGGTACAAACCCACGGAAAGACCCGTCCGGCGCCAACCAGATGTCGTCGGGACCCGAGGATTCCCGAAGCGTCAGGTTCACCGCTACGACGGCTTCCACATTGGCGAAGGAGACGCCCGTGAGCAGCGACACGATATCGCCCGGCCGGCGCACCGGGGTGTAGAGCCCACCGGTGACGCGAGCCATCTCGGTCGCCGCAATCGGATAGTCGATTGCTGGCGGACCCATTCCGTAGACGTTCATCGTCACGCCGGCCGCCTTCGCCAGCCGCGCGGCTGCGATGACCGCTTCAGTGTCTTCGGGATCTTCCAGATTGGCCAGACCAAAGGGCAGCGATGGCTTGCCATCAGTCAGGAACAGGATTACCCGCTTGGCTCGCGGGCGGGGCTGCGATTGCGCTCCGGACAGGCCAGCCAATTCGCGCAGGGCCAGTTTCACACCGGCCTCCATATTCGTGCCCCCGTGGGGACCGCGCAACAACACAGCTTCGAGCGCCTGATTCAGCCGCGCGTAGTCGTCCGTAAGCGGCTGCTCCAGAAGGGCGTCCTTTTGATCGACAGAGCGACGCCTGTGTGTGATCGGGTCGATCTCGCCGGAAAACGAGACGATCCCCACGCGGACGCGCTCCGGATTGAGCCCCTCGAGCAAACTCATCCCGGCGGTGACCTCGGCGGCGAGGATCGAATCTTCGGGATCGGTATTCTCAGTGTCCGGAAGTGCGCGCACCAGCGCGCGCTTGGTCTCGCCAATCTCGCCATCGCCATCGATGTCGATCCCGCTGGGGTATTTGGTCGAACCGGATACGTCGATCACGAGCATCACGTCAAAATTGCTGGGGCGCTCTCCGGCCGTGGCAATCCCGTTCAGGGGAGCCATATCGGTCCGGGACTTCACGACCTCTCCCGGGCGCGGGGATTCGACGACCACGCGCACCAGATTCTCGTCCCCTGCACCGAGCGTGGGGCCTGTCCACCCGACAATCGTCAGGGCGAAAAGCAAACTGGTCAGTGTAATCTTCGTACGCATACCCAACGCCCCTTCGCGCTAGAGGCGCTCCGGTTGCGGAGTCTGTGCGAAATACAGCGCCTTACTGCGTACTCCGCATGACTTCCGCGTCCGGCCGGATCTCGACCTCGACGCGACGATTCTGCGCACGCCCTTCGGCGGTCGCGTTCGTGGACATCGGTAGCGACTCACCAAAACCCAATGATTGGATGCGTCCAGAAGACACGCCTTCAGAGACCAGGAAGTTGCGCACGCGATCTGCGCGCTTTTCCGAGAGTTTCTGGTTGAAATCGTCGGTCCCGGCGGAGTCGGTGTGGCCCTTCACGATGACGCGACTCTTTGGGTAATTGTTGAGCGTACGCGCCATCGAGCGCAGTCGATCGTAGCCACCGGCTTGCAGATTCGACGAACCGCTGTCGAACAACAGCCCGCCCTGGAAGTTCACGAGAATCGAATCGTCGCGCTTCTCGACGTCCGCACCCGGGATTGCATCGAGATCGGCGGCCTGCTGATCCAGATACTTTCCGACCAGCCCGCCGGAGATCGCACCGGCCGCTGCACCAATCAACGCCCCTCCGGCCCTGTGGTCCTTGCCACCAATGGCGGCACCCGCGGCCGCACCCGCCAGAGTTCCCAGTACCGCACCCCGCTTCGCCTTGGTATCGAGAACCGACCCGGCCGTCTCGCAACCCATTGAAACACAGGCCAGCAGACTCAAGACCAGTGCAGATCGAATATGCATCGAAGTTCCCCTTACCTTCTCTTGGTAGCTCGTGGTGGCTCTTGGCCAGCATCCTCGCCAGCATCCGTTTCGCCAGCGGGTCGCTGAAAGTAGGGTCCTCAAGGCGCGTTTGCACGTTCTTTGGACTGTAGATCCCGCTCTATCCCGCGAAAGAGTTCGACCAGAAGTCTTCCGACCCTATTCAAACTGTCTGCCGAAACCGCGGACAGATCGTCGCCTCGAGTGTGCCAGAGCGGCCCTGGAGAGTGACCCGCCCCGAACTCGAAATCGATGATCCCCAATGAGTTGGAGACCCCGCGCTCCTGAAAAGGCGTGTGATCATCGATCAATGCGAGCGTTTGCGCGGGATCTATGAGCTCTGGATCACCAATCTTGCGCGCGGCCTGCACCATGATGCGGCGCAGACGAGGCGAAGAACTCATGTCCACTGCCAGATTGAGTTGCTTGTCGGCCACCATGTCGACCAGGATCAGCCCGGCGATCGAGGCGATCTGATTTTTCTGCTCCATTTCCCGAGCCAGCCAGCGGCTGCCGTAGAGTCCGTCGTTCTGGTTGATTGACCGGCCCAGCGCCTCTTCACCATCGAAGAAGACCAGCGAAACGCCGTACTCCAGCCGTATCGCGCTGAAGACCCGAGCAAACTCCAGCAGCAGCGCCACGCCCGAGCCTCCGTCGTTCGCACCCACGAAGCGCATGCCCGGAATGTCCTTGGTGTCGTAGTGGGTGATGATCCAGATGTGGCGATCGCGTGTGCCTTCGCGAGTTCCGACGATGTTCTTCATCTGGATCGGCGCTCGACCCGGAAGCCCGGCGGAGAAGCCTTGCTCCTCGACCCGCCAGCCGGCCTGGCGCAGGCTGCTGGCGATCAGGGCGCGGGCCCGCTCCGCCCCTTCTGAGCCACTGTGACGTGGGCCGATGTTCACGAGCGCCTTCAGGTCGGCGAAGGCGCGCTCGGAATCGAAGGCCCGAGTCGTCGGAATTTCAGATGGATCGACCTCGCTCGCGCCACACCCCTCTACCAGAGAGAGTGCGACCAGCCAGGCGAACACCCGCTTGCTTCGTTTCGCCGCCAACTGAGCAGACCTCCGGTCAAGTGAACCGATTTGCATAGGTCGCACGCTCGACCCCCGTCGCGCAACAGGGGGCGGGCTCGCTTGGCCCGAACCGCGTCTACTCGACTGCGTGGGATTCGAGGTCTGCCAACCAGTTTCCGGTCTGCTCGGCCAGTTGCTCGAAACCCAGGTCCCGCGAATACGACTGAATCATCCGACCCGATTCGCGTGCCATGGCGCGCCGGCCCGAGTCCAGTCGGGCCTGTGCGGAGCGCAGCGCCAGACCCAGTTGGGCTTCGGCCTCGGTGCGTTGCCCCCTGCGCGCGAGCAACGCCGCGAGCCGACAGCGCGGCGGGATATTGCCGGGGCGTAGGGCCAGGCCCGATCGATAGGCGGCCTCGGCCTCCGCTGGGTGCCCGCGGCCCTCGTGTGCGACGCCGAGCTTGAGCCAGGCGTACCAGGCCTCGGGGGCGATCTGAACAGCTGCCTCGAAGTGCCCGGCCGCCGCATCGAGTTCACCGCGCGCAAGCCGCGCATCCCCCAGATTGTAATGGGCCTTTTCGTAGCCTGGCGTCAGGACCAGGGCTCGCTCGAACATCTCGATGGCCAGCTCACTTTCCCCGCGAAACGCGTGCTGGCGACCCGCGGTCACCAATGCCACCGGGTTGTCGGGATAGGAACGGATCGCGTGGGAAAACACGCTCAACGTATCCTGCCATTGCGACACATAGCGGTGTGTCTGCACAGCACAAGCGACCAGCAGGAGTGCGACCAGAACGACCCCTGCCCCTTTGAGTCTCGGCGCGAAACGAAGAGCGTCCACACTCGCCCAGGCCAGCGCCATGAAAATCCCGACATAGGGCAGGTAGGTGTAGCGCTCGGCCATCGACTGCCCCCCGACCTGCACGATTCCGATCGTGGGCACCAGCGTTCCCAGAAAGAACAGCCAGCCGACGATCAGATAGGGGCGCCGGGCTCGCTGCTGAAATGCCGCGAAGCTGATTGCGGCCAGGGCGAGCGCGCTGGCCAGAACCTGTCCGGACGTCCAGGCGTGCGTGTACGGATAGTAGATGGACAGGTTCGTCGGCCAGATCGCCTTGCCCAGATACCGGGCGTAGGCGACGAGCGCGTTGGCGACGCGCGGCCAGAGCCCCAACTGAGCCACACCCTGCATGCTGCCTCCGGACAGATGCGCGGAGTACGTCAGGGCACTGGCCAGCAGTGACAGAGCGAACAACGGCAGTTTCTCGACGACGAGCCGTCGCAATGGCACGCGCGCGGCTCCAAGACGCGCTGCCCGGAGACGCGATAGCGGCCAGAAGTCGAAGAGCAAGAGTGTGAACGGGAGGGTCACGAGCATGGGTTTCGTCGCGAGCCCGAGCGCAAACACAGCGATGGCCGCACCGTAGAGAACTCGCCGACCGCTGCGCAGCCAGGCGACCCAGGCGGCACTGGTCGCAATCCAGAACAGTCCGCTCAAGACGTCCTTGCGCTCCGATATCCAGGCCACCGACTCCACGTGCAAGGGGTGGAGAGCGAAGAGCGCGGCGACCAGCGCGCTAGGCCAGATCGAATCCGTCATCCAGGCGAGCAAGAGGAACCATCCCAGGGCGTTCAGGAGATGAAAAGCCACGTTCACCAGGTGCTGGGTACCCGGATCGCCCGGAAAGAGTTCCTGATCGAGCATATGCGAGAGCCAGGTGAGTGGGTGCCAGTTATTGGCGTCGAAACTGACCAGCGCCCAGCGAAATCCCTCAGATGTCAGACCGTCGAGAACGTGTTGATTAGCCGTCACATACTCGTCGTCGTCGAAGTCGAGAAACTCGGCGTTTCGCAGTTGTGCGAATGCGAAGACGGTCGCGAGCGCGAGGCCGCAGCAGATCGCCAGAATCTCGCGCTTCGCGCCCATTCTCATCGGACCCGGAAAATCATTCGAATCAGTTAACCACAGCCGGGCGGCTTGCTGAAGACATGCGAGTCGATCGTCCGCCACTTTGAACGGCTTGGGGTTACCTGAAACAGGGAGCCTTGAGTCCGCACTCGGCCTGGCTTCCCCTGCCCCACTCCGGTCCCGCTGGAGTCTCGAAGATGTTGATCCGCGTCTGGGGTGCGAGCTTACGAGGTCTGGGCGGTGTGCGCGTTTCGGTGGAGGTCGACGCGGGACGCGGCCTGCCTTCCTTCCAGATCGTCGGCCAGGGAGATCGCGTCGTACGGGAGAGCCGCGATCGCGTGCGCGCTGCGTTTCGCCAGAGCGGACTCGAGTTTCCACCCGGGCGCGTCACGGTGAACCTGGCCCCGGCCGAGATTCCCAAGACCGGAACCGGGCTCGACCTGGCTCTGGCAGTGGGCATCGCCGCGACGCGCGTCGAGATTCCAGAGGAAGAACTGGCGAGCACACTCTTTGTCGGGGAACTCGGACTCGACGGGGCGTTGCATCCGGTGCGCGGAACGCTCGCCCTGCTCGCGGCGGCCGACGGACTCGAACGCAGCGTCGTGGCGCTGGGCAACCTGACCGAAGCGGCTCTTTACCCGCGCGTTCGGGCGTTCGGCGCGAACGATCTGATTCAGGTGATCCGCTTCCTGCGCGGCGAAACTGCGCTCGACACCCTGGCTGATCTCGCACCCGATGCGACGAACGCGACGCCCGGAACAGCGCTCGACCTGTCCGATGTACGCGGACAGGAGAGCGGACGTCGCGCACTCGAAGTGGCGGCGGCCGGAGGACATAACCTGCTCTTCATCGGCCCACCGGGCAGCGGGAAAACCCTGCTCGCGAAGCGTCTGCCTGGGTTGCTTCCGCCGCTCGAATACCGCGATGCGCTCGAAGCCACGCGCATCCACAGCGTCGCCGGAACGCTTGCGCGCCCCGGCCTGCTCAGCACGCCGCCGTTTCGCGCTCCTCATCACACGACATCGGATGCGGGCATGGCCGGTGGCGGACGGCCGCTTCGACCCGGCGAGATCTCGCTGGCCCATCGCGGCGTGTTGTTCCTGGACGAATTGCCCGAGTTTCGCCGAAACGTACTCGAAGCACTTCGCCAGCCGCTCGAAGAACACGAGATCCGCATCGGACGCGCGCACGCGATCGAGTGCCTGCCCGCACACTTCCAGCTGATCGCGGCCATGAATCCCTGCCCGTGCGGCTACCGGGGCGACGCGCGGCGCGAGTGCAGTTGTGGCGATCCCGAGATCGGGCGCTACCGCGCCAGACTCTCGGGTCCGCTACTGGATCGCATCGACCTGCACGTACCCGTCGCGCCGGTGGAGTGGAAACACATGAGCGATCAGACGGCCCGCGGGGAGACGAGCCAGGTCGTGCGCGAACGCGTGCTCGCCGCCCGCGCCCGGCAGAGCCAGCGCTACCGCGGGCAAGAATTCGAGCTGAACGCCCAGCTGCCCTCGGCAGAACTGGCCTCACACTGCCCGGTGTCGGCCAAAGGCTCGTCGCTACTCGAGCGTTCCGTGCGTTCGCTGGGACTGTCGATGCGCGCCTACGTGCGCGTCCTGCGGGTTGCGCGCACGATCGCCGACCTGGACGGGAGCCCGGAAATCGCCACCGAGCACCTCGCCGAAGCGATCGGTTACAGACAGCTCGACGCCAGCGACGAACGGCGCAGCGATTTTAGGGATTGA
Organism: bacterium; assembly: GCA_024226335.1. Taxonomy (NCBI): domain Bacteria; species bacterium. The sequence goes on along the minus strand of JAAELY010000529.1, from coordinate 13,203 downwards.
AACCCAGCGCCTCCAGCTTTCAATCCCTCGTCTCCGATCTCGCCAAATCGTTCTCTCCGCAGGTAGAAGGTCGATCTTGCAACTCCGAAGTATCGACAGGTCCCATTTTTCCCAATCCGCTCTGCGTACTCGATGATTCGCTTCTTTCGATGAATCTCTCACTGATCGTGTGTCATTCCGATCTCCTTGGCCGTCCTACCAACTTGGAAGGCGGGATGTCCGGCTGGATCTGCAATGTCACCCGCTGCCCTGCAGCTGTGGATGCTAACCGAAAAGAAACCGAACTGGGTTTGTGCCCACCAAGGCTTTCAGCAACGCAGACGAACTCGGGAGTTTTCCCTCTGCAGGGATGGGGTATTCTTCAGCGGCTCGGATTTCATGGCGGTCGATCAGCGTGTTGATGAAGTGCGAGAAGTACTGCGAGTAGTTCTTGCAGTTCTTGTCGAGGATCATTGGGTAGTCTGAGCCCCATAACAGCTTCTGGGCAATTGGGTAGTTGTGGCATTCCGCATCGTCTGCATCAAGATTCCCCTGCCGATCGTAGGCTAGAAGCCATAACAACGATGCCACTGCGCGACTGTTACCGAAGTCGAAAGCTGAGATATCCGCATAGGTGTGCTCGTAGCGCTTGAGCAACTGGACGATCCCATGGGTCCAGCCGCGCTCCGATACACCTTCGGCCCGGTGGGAGATGACCGTATCGTCAAATAGGTCATCCTCCTCCGTCTCTTTCCAGTTGATTGCCTCTGCTACACCCCGCTCACCCCCGAAGTGACCGAAGTTGATCCGCAACCTACGTAGGCCGGGTCTGGACTTCATGACACGGGCCCAGTTCTCTGGGCGCGTGAAGAGCTTGACCTGACCATCAGTCAAGTCGAAGGAGCCCTCTTGGCAGTGTACTGTAATGGGGATCTCGAGTTCGGCGAGACGCTCGTAGAGATCCAAGTAGGCCTCTCGCTCCCCAGGGTTGCGGGGGTAGACGTTGAAGCCAAGCGGTGGATAGAGCTTGAGTCCGATGACGTCGCCACTCTTGAGGTTAGCCCGCTTTCTTCGTTCGATAGCCAACTTGACACCATGATCTTCGAGATAGGCATCCACGCGGCTCCGAATCACTTCGCGAACGCACAACTCACCGCCCTTTCGATTCTTGAATACGATCCTCCGAGGATCGAGCCCCACAAACGGAAGAACCTTGACATTTGCGTTCCGGGGCACCGCTCCATGGCTCGATGCCGCCGCAATCAAACGTGAGAGCTGCGCCTCAAACTTCTCGACCTTGCCGTTAAGATCAAAATCCATCACGAGCGGGGTGAGGATTCTCTCCCGCGCATCCACACTCCAATCCCCCAGCCGGTCGCTCTTGATCGCCCTGTTCAGCTCCCTCGTTACCTGCTTCACGTTCTGAATTGACTCCGAGTCGAGAAACCTGACGAATCGTCTGTAGTCGATGATTCCGATCCTCTGAGCGATAGGGCCAAACGCCGCAGCCACGAGCAACCTCAACGGGTGGTCGATCTGTCGTTCGATCAACGTAAGCAGCGGAATGTCCGCTGCGGTAAACATATGACAATGCGTGTCCACAAAGGTGTCGACCTTAATTCCCATGACCTACCCCTGGAATTTGGAGTTAACCCACTTCCGTAGACGAATTAGCGCCTTATCTTGGATGTGTCCGGGAAATCAGGGTAGAACCCCATCGACCTGCGGAACACCCTCACTTCAGTGCGCCAGTGGGACGACGAGATACACCCGAAGAGCGCGGGTTTCAAGAAGATGGCGCACAAGTTTCAGGCAGCAATGGACCGCGCGCTCGAGGCCTAGCAAGTTGTTCATCTCCAGGAACTCGGCACGTCTTGCGGCGCTGATGCTCTGCGAGCTGTTGCCGAAGATCAGGGTTGTTGAGGGCAAGATCGCGCCGTGAGATCACTGCAGCGCGAGGGATCGCTAGGATGAAGCTAAGGAGGGTCCTCATGGGCCGTCGACTCTGGCCGTCGCGAAAGGCTCGGAGCTTCAGGAGCGACGGAGTTTTCGCGGGACCGCAGCCCGGCAATAGCGAGGTTGGAGCTGAGGAAAAACGGCATGATTCCGGCGGTTGCAAGGTTCGACCGGTCGGCGTAGCGTGCGAGCGGGATGAAAACTGTCTCGCTTTTGATACTTGCCTCGATGATCGTGTGGATGGCGTCGTCTCGGACGGCGCGGGCCGAGCTGATTTTTGAGCACTTCAACTACGCCCAGAGTGGCTGCGATCAGCCGATCGGAGGCAGAGGCGGGGGCAGCGGCTTCGCAGTCGCATGGAGTACCGGGAACACAAGTCGCATCTACGAGTGCGAGAACATGACATTGAACCAGGCCGGGTATTCCAACCTCGGCAACGACCTCTCCGGCGGACGCTACGGGGGAACCGGGTTCGGCACGGATCCGAGCCGAGAATTCTCAGTGCAGCGAGCGGGCACCTCATGGCTCAGCTTTCTGGCGAGTCGCTCCCCGGGAAATGGTCCAAGTTTGTTCGTCGGGTCTGGTCAAGATGCGCCGGGCCAGCAGGCCATTGAGCTGGGCTTCGCGGGAGCAAGCACGTCGCCACCCAACACCTGTGCATTCTTTCCCCAATCAGGAACTGGGCATCTGTGTTCAGGAGCTATCCCTGACTTCAGCAGGCCCGTCCACTTGGTCCTCGGCAAGCTCGAGTTTGACCATTCCAGTGGGGTGCAGGAGCGCGTTTCCGTCTGGATCAATCCGACGAATCTGCTCGGCGGAGAAGCAGGCTTGGGCGCGCCTCAGTTGGTTATCGATGGCTACAACGCTGACTCCAGCTGGCGCAAGCTGCTGCTGTCGGCGCCCCGGGGATCACATATCGATGCCCTTCGTGTGGGCGACGCGCTCGCCGATGTGCTCTCGGGCGCTGAAGGCGCCTGTCTCATCGCGGCCGGAACCGGAGTGCAGTGTCAGATCCTCGGCGGAGCTTCACAGCCAGGGGGTGTCTCGGCCGAGGTAGATGCAACGACCGATGGGTGGTTCGGCGGTCAACTCTGCGAGACGGACGACCTTGCGTTGTGCCTTATCGATCCCAGCGGACTAACCTTCATCACACCGACGGCGCCGGCGTTCTTCTGGAATCTCGACTTCTCGGGCGAGTTCTCGAGTATTGCTGTGACGTTCGGGTACAGCGATGAAGGCCTAATGCCGGTTCAGGAGCAGCTACTTGCGATCTTTCACTTCGTAAGCCCGTTCCCGGGCTGCATTCCCGGAGTGAACTGTGAATGGATAGCTTTGCCGACCGTCCGAGATCCGATCGCGAATACGCTGGAGATTGTGGCCACGGACCTGTCGCCACATGCCATCGGATTGTTGCCGGCGATCCCCGTCTTTCCGACCTCCGACTAGCGGCGCGAGGTTCCTCTCAACGCCGCACAGCGTGTAGCGCGGGACAATCGCGGGATGGAAGATCCGCACCACCGTCGGCGAGAGCTATCGAGAGCGACACGTTGTCTCGGCAAATTGATGGGGCTGGCAGCTGCGAGCAAGGCGTCTGACGGCTGGTACCCATGAACTACGAAGCAGCTATCAGAGAGATCGCCGGCCACGCCCGCCGGATCTCTCACACTGCGGCTTCGGTCGATTGTTTCTTCGTTCTCGACATCTTGAGACTCTCCTCGGGGTCAAAGACCCCGCAAAGTGTCTCTTAGCTTAGACCCACAATCAGTCCGACTTCTGCTGACGGGAAACACCCAGCGCCTCCAGAGCGTCGTCGATCGGGATCAGATAGTTGGCGCCCGGTGTGCGGCTGAAACCGAGTCCGGTAGCGAGTGCGACGAGTTCGCCGCGCTGGTTCAGTACGGGGCCGGTCGGATTGTCACGATCGACCGGCGCGTTCGTGTGGTAGTAGCGCCTCTCGCTGCCGCGCAGGTTTCGCACGGTCGTGATGACACCCTCGCTGAGCGTGTGTTCGAGCGAGTCTTCGAGCGGGCCGCCCAATACGAATACGGGTTCGCTGATGCGGACACCGCTGCTTGCAATGGGGACCGGGCGAATTCCGGGTATTCGTTCGAGCAGGATCAGCGCGACACGGTGAGGCTTGTCCGAACGCACGACCCGACCCGGAATCGATTCGGACTCGAAAACGACCATGACCGAATCACGGGTGACCTCGCGACCGTCTGCAACCACTCGGTAGTTGGTCAAGACGTGACCTTCGTCAGAGATCAGGACACCGTGGCCGTTTCTGCGCACGGTGCGAATCATCGGGGTGGCGCTGCGTACCTGCGGTAGCAGATTCTGGAAATCCGGCGTCACCTCCGTCAGCGCGGCGGGCGTCGATTCCTCCTGTGCGGGAAGGCTTCCATCTGGAGAAAGCACGGCGACGAACTCGGGATCGGCCAGGAGTTTCTCGGCGGCGGCCAGCAAGGCGTGACGCGTCGCCGTGACGATGCCCTTGTCCTTTTCCTCGGGAAGGTACTCCTGGTTCCAGCGATCGAAGCGAGCTTCAGTCGTGCCTTCAAAGACCGTCTGTTGACTCAGGCGGTCGAAAACCCGCCAGTGAATACGGACTTCGACGAGATTCTTGTTGGGAAGGGACTGGCCGTTCCTGCGACCCCGGCCCATACACGATCGAAGCGAGAGTCGAGTCACCGTGGGAACGGCTTGTAGATCGGCGATCGTCACTTTCTTGCGCCCGGTCGAGGCGAACTCCGGGGGCTGGTAGGCCAGTTCTGCGAGCCGACGATGAAAATCCCGAGGCAGGAGCGTCGAACCCTTCAGCTTCCTTTCGAGGTTCACGAGCAGATCTTCGGCGCCACTATTGCAGTAGTAGCCGCGGTACTGTCTTCCCACGGGCAGGCGTGTCCGTCCCCGGGCAGGCAGATCGACTTCGACGTCCGCAACCGCCAGTCGCAGGGACGGGAGTTGGCCCCTGTAAGGGATCGCTTTCGACGGGACTCGTGCGTCGCGTTCGAGCGAAGCGGCCGGTTTCTCCGTGTGCGGTACAACGCGTGTCGCGCCTCCGCGCGGAGTATCCGAGAAGTGCACCTTCCCCTGTTCGTCGACCCAGGTGTACACCTCCGCCGGGGCGGGAGTCGGCCCGACCAGGAGAACGAGGACCAGCGCCAGTAGCGAGTGTCTTCCCAACATGGTTCCGCCTGATAATCGGCTGAAAAATGGCGGCAACTTGAGCGGGTGCGAGCAGGTCACGGCTTGTGCAGTCGCTGATCAGACACTGGGCACGAGCCCGCCCAAAGGCGGTATTCCGGGCCGTTACGCCCCTTTTCGGGTTGGCACAGTCGTTGCTCTGGACGATCGGGAGAACCGAGCGGCAGCGTGCCGGGCGGCGGTACAGGAGGGAAACCATGAAGAACAAGGTCCTGCTCGCAGCGTTCGCTGGAGCCTTATTGATTCCGGAGTTCGCAATCGCAGAAGAAACGGTCAGCCAGGAGATGTTCACCGTGAACAATACCTGGATGATGGTGGCCGCGGGCCTCGTGTTCATCATGCATCTGGGCTTTGCGATGGTCGAATCCGGACTCACGCGCGCGAAGAACACCACGAACATCCTGTTCAAGAACACGTTCGTGATCTGCACGGGAATCCTCACCTACGCGATCGTGGGTTTCAATCTGATGTATCCGGGTGATTTCAACCTGGTGGGCGGTGTACTCGGGTTTGCGGGCTTTGGTGTCGCACCCGGAGTCGATGGCAACACAGTCGCCTACGCGAGCGGCGGCTACACGTATTGGACCGACTTCCTGTTCCAGGCGATGTTCGCGGCCACCGCCGCGACGATCGTTTCGGGCGCAGTGGCCGAACGCATCAAGCTGTCCTCGTTCATGGTCTTCTCAACCCTCTTCGTGGCGTTCGTGTACACGATCGCGGGTTCCTGGAAGTGGGGCGGCGGCTGGCTCGACGGCCTGGGCTTCTACGACTTTGCGGGTTCGACGCTAGTTCACTCCGTCGGCGGTTGGGGCGCACTCGTAGGCGCCTGGATGCTCGGCCCACGTATCGGCAAGTACGCCAAGGACGGTCGCCTGACGCCGATTCCCGGTAGCAATCTTCCACTGACGACCGTCGGCGTATTCCTGCTCTGGCTGGGCTGGTTCGGCTTCAACGGCGGCTCCGTGCTGAGTGCGGATCCGGGTGCGACTTCGCTCACGCTGGTCACCACGTGTCTAGCGGCAGCGGCGGGTGGAGTCGTGGCCATGCTGATTTCTCAGATCCAGTCGGGAAAGCCCGATCTTTCCATGTCTCTCAACGGAATCCTGGCCGGACTGGTCGGCATCACCGCAGGCGCGGATCAGATGGCGATGGGATCGGCCATCCTGATCGGCGGCGTAGCCGGTGGCATCGTGGTGTTCTCGGTCCTGTTCTTCGATCGCATCAAGATCGATGATCCGGTCGGTGCCATCTCGGTCCACCTGGTCTGTGGTGTCTGGGGAACCCTGGCGGTCGGTCTGTTCGGCGAGATGGCCGGGCTCAAACAGTTCCTGATCCAGTTGCTCGGTGTAGCTGCCTACGGTGGTGCAACCGTCGCCTCGGCCTTCGCGATCTTCTCGGTCGTCAAGGCGACCATGGGTCTGCGCGTGTCCGAGGAAGAAGAATGGGAAGGGCTGGACCTCGCCGAGCACGGCGCCCACGCCTACGACCTGACACCGGGTGGACTCAGCGGTATTGCCGACGACCTGGCCAGTATCTCGCTCAGAGGTGCAGTCCGTGCCAGCACACCGACGGAACTCGTAGCGAGTGAAGCCTGAGTGAAACCCGCGAGCGGCAGGAGGACAGCATGAAAAAGATCGAGGCGGTCATCAAACCTTTCAAGCTCGACGAGGTCAAAGAAGCGCTCAGCCACGTGGGTGTTCAGGGCATCACGATCAGCGAGGTCAAGGGCTTCGGTCGCCAGCGCGGTCACACTGAACTCTACCGGGGAGCCGAGTATGTGGTCGAACTTCTGCCAAAAGTGAAGATGGAATTGGTCGTGATCGACGATATGGCCGAGAAGGTCGTGGAAACGATCCACCAGGCGGCACACACCGGACGGATCGGGGACGGAAAGATCTTCGTCCTGCCCATCGAGGAAACAGTGCGAATCCGCACGGGGGACAGGGGGGATTCCGCCATCTGACCCGAGAGGTTGGAACGAGCGATTCACCACCAGAATTCCCTTCCGGTGATTCGCGCGTTCGGGCCTCGACCCCTCCGGGGTGTCGAGGCCCGTTTCGTTTGCGCGGCGGCCAGGCATCGCGAGCAGTCTTGAGGCCGGGTTCCTAGCCGGAAATCGGCGTGTAGCGGATCAGTGTGCGTGAACCGTCGTCCCAGCCTTCCTGGAATCGCGGTCCCCACTTGCCCCACCCATCCGCATACTTCTCGCTGTACTTCCTCTTCAGCCGATCGAAGGCCGCTCCATCGAGTTCGCGACTCGCCTTTGCCTTGAAGCCAGGTGCCTCGCGATAGCGTTGGCCAGCTTGCTTGATGGTGCCGAAATCACCGACCCAGATTCGCGCAGTGTCCAGCCCGCTGCGCAAAGCCTTTGCCTTCCAGCTCTTCGTGCCGGTCATCATGAGGACCGAGCCCTGATCGTGCATGAACCAGACTTCACCGTGACAGGTACTCTCGTCGCCGTCCTTCTTCAGCGGGGACAGATAGATCAGGGTGCTCTTCTCCAACGCCTTGACCGTCTGGGCCGGAAGTTCGAAAGCCGTGTCGGCATACGACACCCGCGGAAGCAGGAGTGCTGCCGTTCCCAGAGCCGCGGCCCCGAGAATCTGGCGCCTGTTCAGCGACAGTTCGAGCGAAAGCTCAGCTCCGGTCACAGTGGTAGAATCACGCTTTCTCGTCTCTGACATCGGGTTTGATCTCCTGGTTGTAGGCATCGAGAAGTAGGTCGATGTGCGGGCGTGAAATATTCGAAAAAGGAATCTCCGCGGGGTCAATCTTCCTCGGACTCGTCCATTTCGACCATTCTCTTGTGGATCTCCTCAACCGAGTAGAGCCGTCCGCGACCGAGGCCCTCACACAGTCGAAGCGCGTCTTCGCTCCAGTTTCCGCGATCGATCATGCTGTTCCAGAAAGGAAATGTTCGACACTGGATCGGTCGCGCTTCGTACACACTACACGCATTGGTTTCGGAGTCCAGAAAGAAACACCGATCACCCTCGAAACGCAATTGCCTCCAGCCTTCCTCGTCGCGAAACGTGCGTTCGCGCTTGAAGACGGGGATCGAAACACCGGTGAAGTCTGCCAGCCTTTCGACCTCTTCGGCATTCAGATACACATAGGCGTACTCGCCGCGAGCGGTACAGCATTCCCCACACTGGGTACACTCGAAGCGCAGACCCTCGGCTGGCACCTTGTCGGCCTGGGCCATCAGAGCGAAGTCCCGATGGCCTCGATCGCTCGATCGATTTCTTCAGCCGACACATCCAGGTGTGTGACGGCGCGCAGCGCTTCGAAACTGATCGGATTGATCAGCACGGATTTCTCTCTCAGCCTCACGCACAGACCCAGGATGTCTTCGCATCCGAACAGGACCATATTCGTCTCGGGTTCGGCGTGAAGGCACACACCCGGAATCGTCCGCAGTCCATCCGCGAGGCGTCGCGCATTGGCGTGATCCTCGGCGAGTCGCTTCACATTGTTCTCCAGCGAGAAAATGCCCGCGGCGGCCAGATAACCGGCCTGGCGCAGGCCACCACCGAGCATCTTGCGGAAACGATGTGCGCGCTCGATCAACTCGTTCGAGGCCACGAGTAGAGAACCGACCGGTGCACCGAGTCCCTTCGACAGGCAGAACGAAACCGAGTCGAAACCCTCTGCCAGAACGGCCGCCGGGATTCCGCTGGCGACCTCTGCATTGAAGATTCGCGCACCATCCAGGTGGGTGCCCAAACCCGCCTCGCGCGCCATCTGAGTGATCCCCTTCAGATTGTCTGGGGGGAAGACGCGTCCGCCGCTGCGGTTGTGCGTATTTTCCACACAGACCAGTCGCGTGCGGGGAAAGTGATCGTCGCCGGGGTGAATTCCGAACCGCACGTCGTCGGCTCCGAAAATTCCATCCTCGCCGACGAGATTGAACTGCACACCTGAGATCGCGGCGGCCGCTCCCGATTCGTACAAGAACATATGTACGTCCTGACCGGCAATCACGGCATCACCTGGCTCGGTGTGCGCGCGCAATGCAATCTGATTCGCCATGCTTCCCGAGGGCACGAAGAGCGCGGCTTCTTTGCCCAGACGCTCGGCGGCCATCGCCTGGAGTCGGTTGATGGTCGGGTCTTCACCGTAGACGTCGTCTCCGACTTCGGCACCCATCATGGCTTCGAGCATTTCGGTATTCGGTCGGGTAACGGTATCGCTGCGCAGATCGATCGTACTCATGGGTCCGCAGTATAACCGGGTGTTTCCGGATTCCGGATTTCGAGAATGCGACGCCCGTCGTCGATCCGCAGTTCGACCCGTCCGGAGGGCAGGCGATGCTCTACCGCAACGGCGCGCTGGGGCTCGTGGACGGCGTAGTGGATGTAGCAGCGCCCCGCGCGCAGGTCCTTCCAGATCGCGGAAGGGTCGAGATCATTTCCCGGGCAGACGGTGCGCACTCCGGCAAAGGCCTGCTCATATGGATCGAGTTGCCAGCCGAGCAACGAAACATTGCGATGGGCATCCGCACCCGAGAAGGCGACAGGCCTGCGGCCCGCGACCAATAGGCTTTCCCACTTTTCGAGTTCGCGATCGGGGCGCACCCAGAGTCGGCGCAGGGAAGCCCGACGAAAGATCCGATGCCGTAGCAGGCGCAACGGGAGCAGCGGGCCGTATAGCTTCGCGAAGTCCGACGCGGTGTTCTGCACTTCCAGACCATCGAAGTCGGCCTCCCAATCGTGCCAGCCGCCGTGAGTGAATGGATGTGGGATCACGGCGAATCCGCCCTGTGCGTGGATCGCCCGAATCACCTGCGCTCCACTGCGTTGCAGAACCTGCCCTCCCCTGCGTTGCAGTGAAGGCACGGTCCGTCGAATCTGCAGGCCCAGGACATGGCCGTCGCTGCTGCCGAACTCCGCACCGACCATCACCAGGAGTTCTCGCCCATCCGGACTGCGATGGATTCCGGCGCGCTCGGCGGCGGGAAGCGGAGCAGACTGCTCCGAGTCGGCTGCGTGTTCGGTCAGGACGAGAAAATCAACACCCGTGTGCCAGGCCGCATCGAGCACCGCCTCGAACGGCGCGTCACTGTCGTGAGAAGGCGCATGGTGGACGTGGATGACACCGACCAGCGCGGCGAGCAGTAGCTCTTTGGCTGCCAAGCTCGGCGCGCCCTCAGCGAGACTGCGTCTGAGCAGCGCGTGCGGCGGCTTCCTCCGCTTCCGCCATCCGGCCCTGCCGTTGCAAGAAGCGCGAAAGACTCGTGTAGTACAGCGACTCTTCGGGGTCGACTTCGATGGCTCTGCGGATCGTCGCCACGGCTTCGTCGAGCTGTTCGGTTCGGCCGTAGACCTCCGCGAGCCCCTGGTAGGCCAGCGAAAACCCGGAGTCGACCTCGATCACTTGCTGATACGCCTCGATGGCAGCTTCGTGGTCGCCGCGCGCGAAGGCGTCAAATGCCTGCTGGTACAGTTGCTTGAGATCGGCCATGCATCCTCCCGAGGTGCGGAGTCTAGCAGCCCGCCGGAATTTTCCGGCGACGTCCGATAAGCAGGACCTATGTTGCGCGGCTGCCGTGTCTGAAGGCTGAGCCGTAACGGGGGATTGGCCAATGGACCGGCTCGAGATCACCGAATTGTGGGGAGACGGAATTGGACCGGAACTTCGGGAGGTGATCCAGGAGATCGCGGCCACACTGCCGATCGACATCCACTTCGATACGGTCGACCTGTCGCTGGAGAATCGCCGGGTCCGGGGCGAGGCCGTCTACGACGAAGCCGTGGAGTCGATTCGACGCACGCGCCTGGCGCTGAAGTATCCGACCATCACCGAAGCCGAGAGCCCCAACGCCGTCCTGCGTCGCAGGTTGGACTTCAGTGTCATCCACCGTCCAGTCGTCTCGATCGAGGGCATCTCTTCGAACTTCAAAGAGAACGTGGCTCTGCACGTCGTGCGGGTGGCCACCGGCGGTACCTACGAGGATCCCGGACGCCTGATCGGAAACGAGGCGGCGGTGTCTCTGCGCATCGTGGAGCGCCAGCCCACACTCGAAGCCGCCCGTTTCGCCTTTGAGTTTGCGCGCAAGAAGAACCTGAAAGTCACGTCCTCTTCCAAACACACCATCCAGGCCGTAACCGACGGCTTCTTCGAAACGATCGTGCGCGAGGTCGCCCAGGATTTCGGAGACGTTCACCACGACGTCGAACTCTTTGACGCCCTCCTCGCCAAGGTCATCCTGAACCCGCAGTACTACCAGGTGGTGCTCGTCCTGAACGAATACGGCGACTTCCTGTCAGATATGGCTTCGGGTCTGGTCGGAAGCCTGGGAACTGGCGCGAGCGGCAACTACAGCTTCACACCCGATGGCGAGATCGACGTGGCCATGTTCGATCCGGCGGGCGGAACTGCACCGGATATCGCCGGACAGGGCAAATGCAATCCGACCGCGATCCTGCTGGCCTTCGCTCTGCTACTCGACCACGTGGACCGCTACGACCTCGGACACGCGCTGCGCCTTTCCCTGCTGGATGCGATCGCCTGCGGCAAGAGCACCGGCGACATCGGGGGAGATTTGAACACCCAGGAGTTCACCCAGGTGGTCGCCGACGCACTCGCGGTGAAGCTCGCGTAGAATAGCGGCATGCCGCTATTCGTAATGATTGGTCGAGACAGTTCCCGGGGCCTCGAGTTGCGCAAGCAACACCGCGAGGCGCACCTTGCAAACCTGCAACCTCTGGCCGATAGCGGGGGCGTTTCCTACGCAGGGCCGCTGATCGACGCCCAGAGCCAGCCTTGCGGAAGTGTGATCGTGTTCGAAGCTGAAGATCTCAGCGCCGCACAGGCTTTTGCCGCCACGGACCCGTATGTGGTGCAGGGAGTGTTCGCGAGTCACGAGGTGATCGAGACTCGCAAGGTCCATCCGCAGGACGACTGATCGTTGGCCATCGAGTTCCGCAAGATGCGCGCCGAAGAGCGCGAACCGGTGCTCGATCTGCTCGAGGAAGCGTTCTCGGAACGCGATCTTTTCGCGAGCTATATGGATGACTTTCCCGGCTTCGAACCCGGCGATTTCCTACTGGCCTGCGATGGAGAACGCCCCGTCTCCAGCGTGCAGATTTTTCGTATCCCGGTGAGATTCGGCGACGCGGAACTGCAGCTGGGGGGAATCGGGAGCGTTGCGTGTCTGAAGAGTCATCGCAGCCAGGGTCTGGCCAGTGCCTTGATGCGCCAGGCGGCCGAGGAGATGCGCGCTCGAGACATGCCGATCGGACTGCTCTTCACCGGACGTTTCACTTTCTACGAACCGCTCGGCTGGCATCAGATGCCCCGACCGATGCTCTCGATCCGGCGCTCGGACTCTGGAGCGGTTTCGAGCGATGCTTTTCAAATACGCGTTTTCGAGAGTGCAGACTTGCCCGCGGTGCGCGAAATCTACGAAGCCTATAACGCGGATCACCCGTGGACGACGATTCGCGACGACGCGTACTGGCGAGGTCAGCTGCGCTACGCGGGAACTCCCGACGAGGACTTCCGGGTCGTCGTGTCTGGCGGCGCGCTCGTCGCCTACGCGCGGGGAATCACAATCGAAGGCGTCCCTTTTGCGATGGAGTACGGCCGTCTGGCCGATCGCACCGACGAATTGAGCGCCGTTCTGCTCTCAATCGCGCCGGAATCGGCTCGCATGGCACTGCACACGTCGCACGATTCCGGCCTGCTCGATGCCCTTAATCGCGCCGACGCCGATCCGCAACCCGCCGACGATCCCTCCGCGATGTGGAAGGTCCTGGACTCGAAGAAGCTGCATTCTCTGACCGGAGTCGAGGGCGAACTGGAAGACGAAGCCCTTCTGCACAGGATCGTGGGCGAATCCGGCTCGATCTACTGGCTTTCAGATCGCTTCTGAACGACGCCTGCCAACGACCCGATCGTGTTCTCGAGTTAGTTGCACCGCCGCAGTCGCGCCGCGGTAAGAAATCCGGGCTAGCTTGTCGGCATGCCGTTTGAGGACATTCCCAGCGATCCCTCGCTGATCGACCCGCTACCGGAAACGCCGCTGGAGTTGCTCGCGCGTTGGCTCGACGAAGCCCG